>DASYVA010000179.1 GCA_036000645.1 Candidatus Methylomirabilis sp. | reverse complement strand
GGAGCGGTTCGACGAGGACTGGTACCGCAATGACCGCACCGGTCCCTTCCTACGGGAACTCTGGCAGCAAGGCCTCTGTCCCAGCCTGGAGGCGAGGCTCCAGCAGCTCGGGCTCGGGCCTCTGGACCCCGAGCCCCTCCTCCGGCGGATTACCCACCACCTCCAGTAGTGCCGGGCCAACTGACGTCGCCCTGGCCGGCCTCGTCCTCGCCCTCCTCCCGCCGGCTCGCCGCCTCCGCCTCCCCTGCGGCCGGCGGCCCCGGAATCCGGTAGGCCTCCCCCAGCCACCGGCCCAGGTCCACCAGCTTGCATCGCTCCGAGCAGAAGGGGAACCGGAGGTCCTCCCCCTCGCGAAGCGGCCGGTGGCAGATGACGCAGCGGCGGATGCGGGCGGGCATGCTCAGGCCGGGCGCCCCCGGGCCAGCGGGGCGCGGTAGAAGGCGGCGAGGGAAACCCCTGTCAGGACGGCGAGGGTCCCGTAGAGGAGGAGCGGTGAGAAGTGGGCGAAGAACAGCGTCGCCAGCAGGGGCCCGGCCGCGTTCCCCGAGAAGCGGGAGGTATTCATGAGGCCGATGCGCCCGCCGGGCGCCCCCTCCGTCACCTGGGCGAAGACGATCGGAATCACCCCGGCGATGAGGGCGCACTGCAGGATCCGGACGGCGGCGAAGAGACCCACCGAGTTCGGCAGCCAGAGGGCCACCTGGAGGAGGGAGGCCAGCCCGCCGGCCACGAGGACGGTCCGCCGCCGGCCGAACCGCCCGGCGCTCCGGCTGACCAGGACCGCCCCCACCGCCGCGGCGAGGCCGTAGGCGAAGACGATCCCCCCGGCCACCCGGACGGCGCTGGCCCCGGCCACCCCTAACTCCCCCAGGATCTCGGGGAGCACGCTCGGCAGGAAGACGAGCTGCAAGGTGGCGGTAAAGCAGACCAGCCAGCCGGCCACGAAGCGGCGGCGGGTGATCCGGACCTCGGGCGGACGGGGGGTGAGGCGCCCCATCCAGGGCACCCCGAGCCGCACGGCGAGAAAGGCGATGAGGAGCACCAGGGACCCGAGGAGGAAGGTCGGGGCGAACCCCACGAGGTCCACCGCGAAGGCCCCCACAAAGGGCCCGCTGATCTGCCCGAGCGTCATAGCGGACTGGAAGGTCCCGACGTTCGAGGTGATCCGCTCGTGGCCGGAGACGGCCGAGACCAGGATGAGCCCCATGGTGGAGGTTCCCCCCACCATCCCGATCGCCATCCGGAGGAGGAAGAGGACGGGCAGACTCGTGGTCAGGGCGAAGCAGGCAAACAGGCCCACCTGGATCAGGATCCCGACCTCGTAGAGAAGCTTGGGGCTCACCCGGGAGGCCATGGCGCCCCAGAGGGGGGCAAACAGGGTGGAGGCGACCCCCGTCACCCCCAGGATGAGCCCGGTCCACAGGAGCGTGGTTTCCCGATCGTACGGGCTGATCCGGAGAACATAAAAGGGGAGAAAAACATAGACGAAGTTCCAGGAGAAGGCGGCGACGAACTGGGCGAAGGACACCACGCGGGCATCGCGGTCGGAGAGGACGGCGGACCGCTCGGGATGCCCCAGCAGGAGGGCCGGGATCCATTCTGGCAGATGCCACATCGGCGAAGAAAAAGGGGCGGCAGGCCCCGGCCCCCGCCCCCGTGCCTCTCCCGCCTACCGCTTCTTGGCGGCCACTTCCAGGCGCGTGAGGGCCCGCATCAACGCCTCCTGCGCCCGGACGAAGTCCACGGTGCTGTCGCCCATCTTCCCCAGGCGCGCCATCGCCCGGTCGCGGGCCTCCTGGGCCCGGGCCGTGTCGATCTCCTCGGCGCGCTCCGCCGCCTCCGCCAGGACCGTCACCCGGGTCGGGAGGACCTCCGCATAGCCCCAGGAGACGGCGAGGTGCCGCTCCTCCCCCGGGGCCCGCCGGTAGGTCAGCTCGCCGAACTTCAGGGTCGTCATGAAGGGGAGGTGGCCCCCCAGCACGCCGAAGTAGCCCTCGCTGCCCGGGGCGATCACCTCCTCCACCTCCTCGCTCACCACGAGGCGGTGCGGAGTCACTACCTCCAGCAGGAGGGTGCGCGGGATCTCCGCCGTAACCATGCCCCATCCGCCCCCTACTTGGCGGCGGCCAACTGCTCCGCCTTCTGCCGGGCCTCCTCGATGTTCCCCACCATATAGAAGGCCTGCTCCGGGAGGTCGTCCGCCTTCCCCTCGACGACCTCCCGGAACCCCTTGATGGTCTCCTTCACCGGGACGTAGCGGCCCGCCTGGCCGGTGAACTGCTCGGCCACGAAGAAGGGCTGGGACAGGAACCGCTGGATCTTGCGCGCTCGGGCGACCACCAGCTTGTCCTCCTCGGAGAGCTCGTCCATCCCGAGGATGGCGATGATGTCCTGGAGGTCCTTGTAGCGCTGGAGGACTTTCTGGACGGCCCGCGCCGCCGCGTAGTGCTCCTCCCCCACCACCCGGGGATCCAGGATCCGGGAGGTGGAGGTCAGCGGGTCCACCGCGGGGTAGATGCCCAGCTCGGCGATCTGCCGGCTCAGGACGGTGGTGGCGTCCAGGTGGGCGAAGGTGGTGGCCGGCGCCGGGTCGGTGATGTCGTCGGCCGGGACGTAGATGGCCTGCACCGAGGTGATGGAGCCCTTTCGGGTGGAGGTGATCCGCTCCTGCAGCTCGCCCATCTCGGTCCCGAGGGTCGGCTGGTACCCGACGGCGGAGGGCATCCGGCCGAGCAGGGCCGAGACCTCGGAGCCGGCCTGGGTGAATCGGAAGATGTTGTCAATGAAGAGGAGCACGTCCTGCCCCCCCTCATCCCGGAAGTACTCGGCGACCGTGAGCCCGGTCAGGCCCACCCGCAGGCGGGAGCCGGGCGGCTCCGTCATCTGCCCGTAGACCAGGGCCGTCTTGGCCAGGACCCCGGATTCCTTCATCTCCAGCCAGAGGTCGTTCCCCTCCCGGGTCCGTTCCCCCACGCCCGAGAACACGGAGATGCCGCCGTGCTCCATGGCGATGTTGCGGATCAATTCCATAATGATGACCGTCTTCCCGACGCCGGCCCCGCCGAAGAGGCCGGTCTTCCCCCCCTTGGTGTAGGGCTCCAGGAGGTCCACCACCTTGATCCCGGTCTCCAGCATCTGGACCGAGGTGGCCTGCTCATCAAAGGAGGGTGCGTGCCGGTGAATCGGATAGTGGACCTCGGACGTGAGGGGCCCCTGCTTGTCCACCGGTTCCCCGATGACGTTCATGATGCGGCCCAAGGTCGCCTTCCCTACCGGGATCGTGATTTGGGCACCGGTGTCCACGACCCGCATCCCCCGTGTGAGGCCGTCGGTCGCCGAGAGGGCGACCGCGCGCACCCGGCTCTCCCCGAGGTGCTGGGCCACCTCGAGGACCAGGCGCTGGCTGTAGGAGAAGATGTCGGTGAGCTGCTTCTCCGGCACTTCGAGGGCGGTGAAGATGGCGGGGAGCTTGCCCGGAGCGAACTCCACGTCCACCACCGGCCCGATGACCTCCACGATGCGCCCTTCGTTCATGCCATCCTCCTGCCAAATCCGGCCGGGCCTACCCGGTGGCCCGCAGCGCCTCTGCGCCGCTCACCACCTCCAGCAGCTCCTTGGTGATCCGCTCCTGCCGCGCCTTGTTGAAGGCGATGGTCAGGACATCAATCATCTCGGCGGCGTTCCGGGTGGCATTGTCCATAGCGGTCATCCGGGCCCCGTACTCCGCGGCCAGCGACTCGAGGAGCGCCCGGTAGATCTGCACCTCGATGTGCTTCGGAAGGAGGCGGTCCAGGATGACGGCCGCGGAGGGCTCGTAGAGGAAATCCACCGCCGCCTCCCCCTCCGGCACCGCCAGCGGCTCGATGGGGAGGAGCTTCACCACCGTGACCCGCTGGGACACGGCCGACTTGAACTCGTTGTAGCAGAGCTGGACCTCGTCCGCCTCCTCCCCTGCGTAGGCCCGGACCAGCTCCTGGCCGATCTCGGCCCCGTGCTCGTAGGCGAGCCGGTCGAAGAAGTTCGCATAGGTCGCCCGGACCGTCACCGGCCGCCGTCGGTAGAACTCGCGGGCCTTCCGCCCCACGACGACAAGCGTCAGGGCCACCTCCGCATCCCCCTGCTGGCGGAGCCACTCCAGGGAGCGCCGGAGGATGTTGCTGTTAAACGCCCCGCAGAGCCCCCGGTCTCCCGTGATGACCACCAGGACCTTCCGGTTGCCGGCCCGCTGAACCAGCAGAGGGTGGGCGGAGCGCTCCGCCCGCAGGGCGAGGCTCGCGAGCACGGCGTCCATCTTGTCGGAGTAGGGCCGGGCCGCCAGGATCCGCTCCTGGGCGCGGCGGAGCTTGGCCGCTGCCACGAGCTTCATGGCCCGGGTGATCTTCTGCGTGCTCTGGACGCTTCGGATCCGTCGCCGGATATCCTGGAGGGTGGCCATAGACGCTCTGGGCCTGCGGGTCAGGCCGCCGGGGCGGGGGCCGCCGCCGCCTTCTTGAGGCGGGCCACGAAGTCCGCCTTGAAGTCCACCACGGCCTTGGTCATCTTCTCCCGGAGGGGGTCGGTGATCTCGCGTTTCTCGGCGAGCTCCCGGAGGACCTCGGGGCGGACCGTCTCCACGAACTTATACAGCTCCTGCTCGAAGGCCGCGATCGCGTCCAGGGGGACGTCGTCCAGGTGCCCGGCGGTCCCGGCAAAGATGATCAAAATCTGCTTCTCCACCGGTAACGGCGTGTACTGCGCCTGCTTCAAGATCTCCACCATCCGCTGGCCCCGGTTGAGCTGCGCCTGGGTCGCCTTGTCCAGCTCCGAGCCGAACTGGGCGAAAGCGGCCATCTCCCGGTACTGGGCCAGGTCCAACCGAAGCCGGCCGGCCACCTGTTTCATCGCCTTGATCTGGGCCGAGCCTCCCACCCGGGAGACCGAGAGGCCCACGTTGACCGCGGGGCGAATGCCGGCGAAGAACAGGTCGCTTTCCAGGTAGATCTGCCCGTCGGTGATGGAGATGACGTTGGTGGGGATGTAGGCTGACACGTCGCCGAGTTGGGTCTCGATGATCGGGAGCGCCGTGAGGGAGCCGCCCCCCAGCTCGTCGTTCAGCTTGGCGGCGCGCTCCAGGAGGCGGGAGTGGAGGTAGAAGACGTCGCCCGGGTAGGCCTCCCGCCCGGGCGGACGCCGCAGGAGCAGCGAGAGCTGCCGGTAGGACTGGGCATGCTTGCTCAGGTCGTCGTAGATGAGCAGGGCGTGCCGCTTGGTGTCCCGGAAGTACTCCCCCATGGCGCAGCCGGCGTACGGGGCGATGTACTGGAGCGGGGCGGGCTCCGAGGCGGTCGCCACCACCACGATGGTGTACTCCATCGCCCCGCCCTCTTCGAGGCCCTTCACCACCTGGGCGACGGTGGAGCGCTTCTGCCCGATGGCCACGTAGACGCAGGTGACGCCCTGCCCCCGCTGATTCAAGATGGTGTCCACGGCGATGGCCGTCTTCCCGGTCTGGCGGTCGCCGATGATCAGCTCGCGCTGCCCCCGGCCGATCGGGATCATCGAGTCGATCGCCTTGATCCCGGTCTGGAGGGGTTCCTTCACGGGGCGGCGGTCCACCACCCCGGGCGCGAACCGCTCGATGGGACGGTGCTCGCCGGCCTCGATGGGGCCTTTCCCGTCCACCGGCTGGCCGAGGGCGTTCACCACCCGCCCCAGCATCGCCTCCCCCACCGGGACCTCGGCGATCCGCCCCGTCCGCCGGACCTCATCGCCCTCCCGGATGCCCACGTCCTCCCCCAGGAGGACCGCTCCCACGTTGTCCTCCTCGAGGTTCAGGATCATCCCCACCACCTCGCCCGGAAACAGGAGGAGCTCCCCGGCCATCGCCTTCCCCAGCCCATAGATGCGGGCGATCCCGTCCCCCACCTCGGTGACGGTCCCGACCTCGGCCACATCCACCGCGGCCGCGAACCCCTTCAGTTGCTCCCGGATGATCTGGCTGATCTCGTCGGCGCGGATCTCCACCATCGGCTCACCCCTTGCTGAGGGCCTCCCGCATCCTGCGGAGCTGCGTCCGCAGGCTGCCGTCGTATACCGTGCTCCCCACCCGGGCCACCAGCCCCCCCAGGAGGGCGGGATCTACGCGGGTGCTGAGGTGGACCTGGCGGCCCGTCGCGGCGGCGAGGCGGGCGGCCAAGGCCTCGGCGCTCGCCGCCGGCAGGGGGACGGCCGCCGCCACCTCGGCCCGGATGTGCCCCGTGCGCTCATCCACCAGATCCCGGAAGAGGCGGGCGATGTCCGGGAGGAGGCCCAGCCGCTGCCGGGCCAGGAGGAGGCGGAGCAGACTCAGAGAGAGGGAGCTGGCAGACACGCGCTCCGCACCGGCGGCGAGGGCGGCCTCCTTCCGGGCGGCGGGGACGGCCGGGTTGGCGAAGAAGGCCCCCATCTCCTTCGCGGCGAAGTGGGGGCCCAGGACCTCCAGGTCCGCGGCGACCCGCTCCAGGACGCCGGCCTCGGCCGCCGCCTCCAGCACGGCCTTGGCGTACCGCTTGGCCAGGCCACCCCCGATCAATTCTCGCCCCCCACGTCCCGGATGGCCTGCTCCACCAGCCGCCGGTGGTCCGCCTCCGTCAGGGCGCGCCCCAGGAGCTTCTCGGCGGCCGCCACCGAGAGGCTGGCGGCTTCCTCGCGTAGCACCGCCTTCGCCTTCTTGACCTCCTGCGCGATCTGGACCCGGGCCACCTCCAGGAGGCGGGTGGCCTCCTCCCGCGACTCCTTCAGCAGGCGCTGCCGCTCGCCTGCCACCTCCTGCTCCATGCGGGCCCGGACCGCCTCGCTCTCCTTCTGGGCGGCCACCAGTCTGGCGCTGTACTCCTCCATCGTCCGGGCGGCGGCTTGCCTGGCCTCCTCTGCCTCGGAGAGGGACCGTCGGATTCCGTCGGCCCGCTGGGCCATGAAGGCGGTCAGGGGTTTGAAGAGGAACTTGTACAGGATGGCCACCAGGATGAGGAAGTTGACGAGCTGCAGAAGGAGGGTCTTGTCAATATTGATGATGCCGGGCTTGTGCTCGGCCACCCCCTCCGCCGCGGCGGCGACGAGGAGCTCGGGGGCTCCCCAGGCCAGGACGGTCAGGACGACCCCCGCCACCACCATCCAGGATCTCCCCATCCCTCCACTCCCGCCGGCGAGCCCGCCGCAGTCCCAAACAGCACACGGGGCGCGGCATCCGCCATGCCGCGCCCACGCCGGAATACTCCGCCTGCTACTCCACGCCCACCTGGAACCCCCACCGGAAGGCGCCGGCCACGACCACCACCTGAACGGCCAGGAGCCCGGAGGCGAGAGCGATGAGATTCACCGGCAGGTAGATCACCACCAGGAAGAGGGCCAGCCCCGTCAACCCCAGTCGGAAAAGGGATCCCCGGAGGACCCGTGCGGGCCGCAACACCTGCTCGCCACTCGCCTGTGCCACGGCGCGCGCGATGAGCGAGAAATTCCCGAGACTGATCCCGCCCCCGACGGCGAACCCCAGGGCCCACTGCCAGCGGCCGAGAGCGGCCAGGAGGGCTCCCCCGCCCACGACCAGCCACAGGGCCCCCCGGGCGACGCGCCTGAGGAGTTCCCGCTGCTCGTCCAAGCGACGCGCCTTCGCCCGCCCTGAGGCCGACCGGGGCGGACCAGCGGTCCGCCCCGGGAAAAAGCGGCACAAGCTACCATGGCGCTTGAATTTCTGTCAAGCGCCTTCTCGCACAAGCGGCGCACGCTCCTAGGCCAGCGCCTCCCGGGCGGCCGTCTCGGCGCGCACGGCCTCCGCCAGAATCTCCCCGATGATGGTGTCGGGATCGATGCCCTCCGCCTCCCCCTCGAACGACAGGATCAGCCGGTGGCGGAGGGCGGGATAGGCGACGCGGTGGATGTCCTCCACGCTCACGTGGAAGCGGTTGGCCAGCAGGGCCACGGCCTTCCCGGCGAGCACCAACGCCTGGGCTCCCCGGGGTGAGGAGCCATACCGGACGTACTTCTTGACGGAGGGGGGGGCCTCGGGGGAGTCGGGGTGGGTCATCAGGGTGAGGCGCGCCACGTGGTCCCGGACGTGGGAGGCGATGGGCACGGCCCGCACCAGGGTCTTGTACTCCTCCACCACGGGGCCGCTCATGACCCGCACGAGGCTCTCCTCGGTCGCCGCCGTGGTCCGGTCCACGATCTCCCCCAGCTCCGCCTGGGACGGGTACCGGACCTTTAATTTAAAGAAGAACCGGTCGAGCTGCGCCTCCGGGAGGGGATAGGTCCCCTCCATCTCGATCGGGTTCTGCGTCGCCAGGACGAAGAAGGGGCGCTCGAGCGGATGCTGGACCCGCCCCACGGTTACCGTCAACTCCTGCATGGCCTCCAGGAGGGCCGACTGGGTCTTGGGCGTGGCCCGGTTCACCTCGTCGGCCAGGATCACCTGGCCGAAGAGGGGCCCGCGCTGGAACTGGAACTGCCGCCGCCCCTCCGGGTCCTCCACCACGACGTTGGTCCCGATGATGTCGGCCGGCATCAGGTCGGGGGTGAACTGGATGCGGGAGAAGGCCAGCTCCAGACACCGGGCGAGGGCTTTCACCAGGAGGGTCTTCCCGAGTCCGGGGACTCCTTCCAGCAGGACGTGGCCGGCGCAGAAGAGGCAGAGGAGGGTCTCGTGGACGATCTCCCGGTGGCCCACGATGACCTTCCCGATCTCCGCCTCGATCCGCGCGAAGCCCTCCCGGAACGCCGCTGCCTGTCGCTCCACCTCACGGATCTCGTCGCTCATGCCTCCCCTCAGACGCCTAGCGCCGCTTCTCCTGCTCCGCGGCCTTCTGGCGCATCTTCTTCAGATGTTGCTCGGCGATGTCGATCCACTCCTTCTCCCCGGGGAGCTCGGAGGCAACCGTGATGTACTCTTCCCAGCGAGCCACCGCCTCCTTGGGGCTCACCTTCTCGTAGGCCAGGGCGAGGGCGTACAGCGCCCCGGGGTGTTTCGGCTTCAGGGCGAGGGCCTTCCGGTAGGTGGCAATGGCTTCTTGGTAGAGCCCTTTCTCCTCGTACAGGTCGCCGAGACCGATGTGCGCCTCGACGAAGCCGGGCTCGATTCCGAGGGCGCGCTGGTAGGCTTCCACCGCCTCGTGGTAAAGCCCCTTCTCCGTGTACAGGATGCGGGCGAGGCTGTAGTGGACCCGGGGGTTCAGGGGGTCGATCCCGAGGCCGCGCCGGTACTCCCGCACCGCCTCATCGAAGCGCCCCATGGCCGAGAGGGCGTCCCCCAGGCCCACATAGGCGTCGGCATAGTCCGGGTCAGACTCCACCGCCTTGCCGTAGGCATCCACCGCCTGCTCGTAGAGGCGCCGCGGGCTCTTGGCCAGGAGGTCCCCCAGCGCCTTGTAGGCCTCGGCGAAGACGGGGTCCACGTGGATGGCGCGCCGGTAGGCCCCCGCGGCCCGCCACCGGCTGGAAGCCGCCTCGTGGGCCTCCCCCTGCCGAAAGAAGGCCAGGGCGAAGGCCGGGTCGATCTCCC
Organism: Candidatus Methylomirabilis sp.; assembly: GCA_036000645.1. Taxonomy (NCBI): domain Bacteria; phylum Methylomirabilota (SeqCode); class Methylomirabilia (SeqCode); order Methylomirabilales (SeqCode); family Methylomirabilaceae (SeqCode); genus Methylomirabilis (SeqCode); species Methylomirabilis sp. (SeqCode). The sequence goes on along the minus strand of DASYVA010000179.1, from coordinate 584 downwards.
CGGCCTGGGCGAAGGCTTCCGCCGCCTGCTCGAGCCCTTCCGGCGTCCCCGCCCGCAGGGCCGCGCGCCCGGCCGCGTAGCGCCGCAGCGCTCCCGGCGTGGGGGGCGGGCGCTGGAAGGCCTGACTCAGGCGCCGCTCACTCGACGGGCCGAGATTCGCCCCCAAGAACTTGGCCAGCCCTCTCGCCATCCGCTCCAGCATCCGGGAGCTTTCGGACCACGGCACCGCAGCCGCGGGGAACGTTTCCTCCCGCACGTCTGCCCCCCGCACGTCCAGGAAGGTCGCCCCCAGGGTGAGTCGCTCTTCTTCGAGGCGGAGGGTCCCGAGGAGCGCGCCGGCGGCCCCGAGGCCCCGGGCCACCTCGACGGCGACGGCCGGCCGGATCGGATCCCCCCAGCTCGCCTGGCGCGCCTCGAGCGCGGCCGTCACGGCCCGGGGCTCCGTGAGCTGAAGGCCGAAGGTCCGCCCGATCCCCCAGGCCAGGAGGTCCATCAGCCCCTCCCCCACGAGCGGGTCGGATGCCTCCGCCGGGCCGGTGAAGGGGACCAGCAGGACCAGCGGGCGCGTCGGCGAGGCTTCCGCC
>DASYVA010000178.1 GCA_036000645.1 Candidatus Methylomirabilis sp. | reverse complement strand
AGCTTCGTGGCAGCCCCGGTGGTGGTGATGGAGCCGGCGATGCGGCCGGACGCCAGGTAATACCCCAGCGGCATGAAGCCCGAGACGTACTCGCTCATGGTGAGGAACCGGGGAATGCCGTCGGTCGCCTGGGAGAGATCGGCGAACGGCTGCAGGTGCTTGGTGACGTGAATCACGCCCCCGCCGTTGACCCTCGAATAGAACGTGACCCCCCACCGCCTGAGAGCCTCGATCAAGGCGAAGTTCCCGCTGTTCCGGTCAGAGCCAGAGCTAGGCGTGATCGTCATGGATCTCCCCCGTGGAGCGTGTCTTCTCGCCCGCTGCCCGGCGAGCGCTGCGCCGGCCCCTCCCCTGAGAGGAGCGGTGCAGTCCCCTCGAGAGCCCGAATCCCCCACCGGCCTTGGGTCCTAGGGAGCGCAAATACGCGACGCGGCAGGTGCGCGCGAAGTTACCCACATGTGGACAGCCTGTCAAGTCATTTTCGTGCCGCCCTCACTGCGGATTTTCGCGCCATGAAACTCTCCTGGCCGGTTCCTGATCAGCCCGTGGAGAGGACCGGGGTGCCGATCTGTCCCTGCCCTGGGGGGCGCGCAGGGTGGGCCCCGGCGGTCCCCCGGGCGAGGAAGGAGGGTCCCGGCGAGGGGCGCCGCTCAGTACAGGAATCGGCGCATGCGGATGTTGAGCAGGAGGCCTATGGCGGTGAGCGTCATAACCATCGAGGACCCGCCGTAGGAGAGGAGCGGCAGGGGGATGCCCACCACCGGCATGATCCCCAACACCATCCCGACGTTCACGAGAGCCTGCAGGCCGATCGTGGCCGTGATGCCGAACGCCATCAGGCTCCCCAGGAGATCCTTGGCCTCCATGCTGACCTCCAGTCCACGGGTGATGAGGAGGCAGAAGAGGCCCAGGGCAGCCACCGACCCCACGAACCCCCACTGCTCCGCCAGCACGGCAAAGATGAAATCGGTGTGGTTCTCGGGGAGGAAGTTCAGCTGGCTCTGGGTAGCGGCCATGAATCCCCTCCCCCACAACTCTCCCGAGCCGACGGCGATCTTGGACTGGGCCACGTGGTACCCCGCCCCCAGCGGATCCAGGTTCGGGTTCAGAAAGACCAGGAGCCGCCGCTTCTGGTAGGCCTTCAGGAATGTCCAGACAATGGGGGCCAGGGCGAGGAGACCCACGCCCACGGGCACGGCGACCCGCAGGCGGAGCCCCACCAGGAGCATCAAGGCGATCCCCGCCGACAGCAGGATCAGGGCCGTCCCCAGGTCCGGCTGACGGACGACCAGGAGGGCCGGCAGCAGCGTCAGGAGCGCGGCCCCGCCCATGGTCCGCAGGGCGGTCAGGCGCTCCTTCCGATCCTCGAAGTAGCGGGCCAGACAGAGGACCAGGGCGAGCTTCGCGACCTCGGAGGGCTGGAACGCGACGAAGCCGAGCTTGATCCAGCGCTGGGCCCCAAGCCCCACCCGGCCAAAGAAGGGGACCAGGAGGAGCGAGAGGATCGCGAGCCCATAGAAGAGGTACGCAAAGCGCCCGGCCGTCCGGTAGTTGATCGTCACCGCGACGAGGAGGAAGACGGCCCCCACGGCAAACCAGGTCGCCTGCCGCAGGTAGAGGTGCTGCTTGAGGGGCAGGGTGGCGGTGGCGGTGGCGGTATAGATCGAGAGGATCCCCAGCCCCGCCAGCAGGAAGGCGGTGAGGACGATCCGCCACTCGAAGTTCTGGATGAGGCGGCGGTCCAGTGGCATGCCCTAGTCTCCGAAAACCGGTTCCGGGGAGGGCAGGGGGGCGGTGGGTTGTCTCACGGCCGGCGCGACCGGCCGCCGCTCCCGGGGGACCTCTACTGTGGGGAGGGGGAAGGCCGCCTCCAGGACGGCCCGCGCGACCGGTGCGGCTGCGGCGCTCCCGAACCCGGCGTGCTCCGCCAGGACGATCACGGCCACCTCGGGGCTGTGGGCCGGGGCGTAGGCGACGAACCACCCGTGGTCCTTCGGGCCCCGCCGGTCCTGGCCCAGCTGCTTCCGGACCACCTGCGCCGTCCCGGTCTTGCCCGCGACCTCGATCCAGGGGATGCGGGCCCGCTGCCCCGTCCCCTGCTCGTCGTTCACCACCGCCCACATCCCCTCCCGGAGGATCCGAAGGGTCTCGGGGCTCACCCGGACCCGGCGGAGGACTTCGGGGCCATATTCCTCGACGACCTCCCCCTGCCAGGACTCGACCCGCTTGACCACCCAGGGCTTGTAGAGCGCCCCTCCGTTGGCGATCGCCGAGACCATCGTGAGGACCTGCAGGGGTGTCGCCAGGACCATCCCCTGGCCGATCGCGGTGTTCAAGGTGTTCCCGGGGTACCAGGGCTCTCCGGTCACCTGCTGCTTCCAGGCGGGTGTCGGGACCAGCCCCCGGCTCTCGTCCCCGAAGCCCAGGCCTAGCTCCCCCCCCAGCCCGAACTCCCGCGCCATCTCCGCGATCGGCTCGATCCCGGTCTTGAGGGCGACCTGGTAAAAGTAGGTATTGCAGGACTCCGCGATGGCCCGGCGCAGGTCCATCACCCCGCGCCCCTCCCGCTTCCAGTCCTCGAAGGTGAAGTTGCCCAGGGTGATGGAGGCTGGGCAGTCTATGGGGGTGGAGGGGGTGATGATCCCGCTCTCCAGGGCCGCGGCGGCCACCACGAGCTTGAAGATGGAGCCGGGCGGGTACTGGCCCTGCAGGGGCCGGTTCTGGAGGGGGTGGCGCGGATCGTTGGCCAGGGTCTCCCACTCCTCCACCGAGATCCGCTGGGTGAAGACGCTGGGGTCGTAAGCCGGATTGCTGACCCAGGCCAGGATCTCCCCGGATCGCGGATCCATCGCGACCACGGCCCCGTTCTTCCCCGCGAATGCCTTCTCGGCCGCGTCCTGGAGCCGCCGATCGATCGTCAGGACCAGGTTGAAACCCGCCTGGGGCTCCGTCCGATCCACGAGGCGGGTGATCCGCCCCAGGACGTCCACTTCGATTTGCTCCCCGCCGTCGATCCCCCGGATGAACGCGTCGAAGCGGCGCTCCACGCCAGCCTGGCCGAAGGGCTCGCCGGGGGCGAAGTCCCGGAACTCCTCCCGGGCGAGTTGGGCCTGGTTCACCTCGCTCACGTACCCGAGCAGGTGGGCCGCCAGGCTCCCGGCAGGGTAGGCGCGGATCGGGTGCACCCTGAGGCCCACCCCCGGGAGGTCCAGCTTGCGCTCCTCCAGCGCGACCATGGTCCGCTCGGGCACGCCCGCCTTGAGGAGGAGCGGCGTAAAGGGCCGGATTCGTCCGGCCGCCAGCTTCTCGGCCACCTGCTCCGCCGGCATCCCGAGGAGGTCGGCGAGGCGCGCGGTGGTCCGCTCCGGCTCGGTCACGTCTTCGGGGACCAGGTACACGTCGAAGGAGGGGCGGTTGTCCACCAGGATCTGCCCGTACCGGTCGTAGAGGATCCCGCGGGGCGCCTCCACCAGCCGGAGTCGGAGGCGGTTGTGCCGGGCCATGGCCACGTACCGGTCCCCTTCCAGCACCTGCAGGTGCCACAGGCGCAGCACCAGGACGACGACGACCGCGGTGACCACCAGGATGAGGCGGCCCACCCGGCGCTGGATGGCGGGAGCCGGATTCAGGGTATGCCAGGCGGTCACAGCCGGACTTCCAGGACCGCCTTGAGGCGGGAGGCCCCCAGGACCGCCCCCCCCAGCAGGGCCGTGTACAGCGCCGTGGGGAGGACCACGGTCACGAGGGCGCTCACGGGCGGATCCAGGCGGAAGAAGTGGAGGAGGAGCTGGGCGAGGGTCCCAAGGGCGAGGCCGCTCGATGCCAGGAGAACCAGCCGCGGGAAGATGCGGCTCGCATCGACCCCTTCCGCGACCCCGGTCAGGACGAAGCCCCCGACGCTCAGCGTGAAGGCGTGCAGCCCCAGGGGGGCGCCCGAGAAGGCGTCCTGGTACAGGCCCAGAAGAAAGCCCATCGCCGTCGCCGCCTCCGATCGGACCCGGAAGGAGAGAAAGAAGAGGAACAGCAGGTAGAGATCCGGACGGATGCCGGCGACCCCCACCCGGTGGGCGAGGGTCGTCTGCAGGAGCGTCACCAGCAGGAGGCCCAGGAGGAAGCGGATCATCGCTCCGCCGCGGGAGGGACCCCCCGTGCCCGCGGCGGTCCCGATCCGCGCTCTCCCGTAATGACGAGGACCTCCTCCATCCGGCCGAAGTCCACGCTCGGCTGGATCGCCGCCTCCTGGAACAGGGCCCCGCTCTTGCGGTGGATCGCGGTCACGGTCCCGATCAGGATCCCCTTGGGGAAAATCCCCCCCATCCCCGAGGTCAGGACCGCATCGCCCACCCGGACCTCGGCCATGAGGGGGAGGTACTTCACCGTGGCGGACTGGCCGCGGTCCCCGGTCACGAGTCCCGTCGCCCGCTGCTCCTGCAGCAGCGCCCCCACGGAGGAGACCGGGTCGGTGAGGAGCTGGACTTTCGCCGTCCCGGGCATCACCTCCACGACCCGACCGACGAGCCCCTCCGTGGAGATGACCGGCAGATTCCGCCGCACGGCCGCCTCGGAGCCCTTGTTGATCAGGATGGTCTTGAACCAGTTGGTCGTGTCCTTCGCGATGACCTGGGCGGTCACCAGCTCGAGCTCGTGCCTCTCCGGCAGAGCGAGCAAGCGGCGCAGCCTGGCGTTCTCCTGGCCGGCCTCCGCGAAGCGGCGGACTTCCTCGCGCAGCGCCGCGGCCTCCTCCTGCAGGCGGAGATTCTCGGCCCGGACGTTCCGCAGGTCCACATAATTCACCCAGAGCCGGGAGCCGGTCCCCGTCACGGCGGCGTAGAGCTTCAGGAAGGGGGTGACGGTGAGCACCAGCCCCCGCTCCACCAGATCCACCAGGGGACCCCGCTCGCGGACCTGGAGGGTCATGAAGAGGAAGGAGACGAGGAGAGCGACGGAGAGGATGACGGTACGACGGTACCGGAGGAAGACCCGGAGGAGCATCAGGGCGTCCGCCCTCTTCTAGGCCGCCAGAGCCGGAACCACACGGAGCATGCAGGGCGAGAACAGGAGGGGCGCCCGCCTGCGGGGCCCGGGGCACCCGGGGCCGCGCCCCCGCCGGACCGGCCCGCTCGGGTTCGCCGCCGGGTGGCGCGGACCGGGGGGCCTCACGAGTCCAGGCAGACGACCTTCAGGAGGTCCAGCTCGTCCAGCACCTTCCCGGCGCCCAGGACGACACAGGAGAGGGGATCGTCTGCCACCGTGACCTTCAGGTGCGTCTCCAGGGCGATGAGCGTGTCCAGGCCGTGGAGGAGGGAGCCACCCCCGGCCATCACCACCCCCTTCTCCGCGATGTCCGCGGCCAGCTCGGGGGGGGTGCGCTCCAGGGCGGTCTTGACCGCATCCACGATGGCGTAGATGGGGTCGTGGAGGGCCTCCCGGATGTCGCTGTCGGTCACCGTGAGGGTCTTGGGGATGCCGTCCACCAGGTCCCGCCCCTTGATCTCCATCTTCCGGGGCTCGTCGAAGGGATAGGCGGAGCCGATCTGGATCTTGATGTTCTCGGAGGTCCGCTCGCCGACCAGCAGGTTGTACTTCCGCTTCAGGTACTGGATGATGGCCTCGTCCATCTCGTCCCCGGCGATGCGGATGGACTGACTGTAGACGATGCCCGAGAGGGAGATGACCGCCACCTCGGTCGTGCCGCCGCCGATGTCCACGATCATGTTGCCCGAGGGCTCCTGGACCGGCAGGCCGGCCCCGATGGCGGCTGCCATCGGCTCCTCCATCAGGTAGACCTCGCGGGCGCCCGCCTGCTCGGCCGAGTCCCGGATGGCCCGCTTCTCCACCTGGGTGATGCCGGAGGGAACTCCGACGACGATGCGGGGGCGCACCAGGGCTTTCCGGTTGTGGATCTTCACGATGAAGGCGCGGATCATCTGCTCCGTCACGTCGAAGTCGGCAATGACCCCGTCCTGCATGGGGCGGATGGCGACGATGCTGGCGGGGGTCCGCCCCAGCATCTCCTTGGCCTCCTTCCCCACCTTCAGGACCTGGCTCGTCCCCTTCTTGATCGCCACCACGCTCGGCTCCGAGAGGACGATCCCCTTCCCGCGGACGTAGATGAGTGTGTTGGCGGTCCCGAGGTCAATGGCCAGGTCGCTGGAGAACATCCCGTAGAACCAGTTGAAGATCATCGAGTCCTCCCCCGCAGAAGGTGTCGCTGCCGCTTTGCCGACGCGACGATATTGCAGGAATTATGCCCGAAACCCGTGCGCCGACACTTACCACAGCCCTCTCCCAAAAACAAGAGGCTCCCGGCCCTCTTGCGGCCCGGCGGACCTTTCGGTATCCTAGCAGCGCGGTGGGGACGGGGGCCGATCACCGCCCCGTCCCCCGGGGGGAGCCGACCCGCCATGATGCGCGCCATCAGGAACTCCTTCAAGACCATTTTCTTCCCCGTCATGTGGCTGGTGATCATCACGTTCATCGGCACCCTCTTCTACTGGGGGATGGGCTCCCGGGCCGACACCGGCAACCCCAGCGTCCTGGCCACGGTCGGGGACAGGCGGATCCTGCGCACCGAATACGCCGAGGCCTACAGGCGGCAGGAGGAGTTCCTCCGGCGGCTCTACGGGCAGCAGGCCGATGCCCGCCTCTTCGAGGCGATGAACCTTCGGCAGCGGGTCCTGGAGGACCTCATCAACCGGGCCCTCATCCTCCAGGAGGCGGAGCGGGTGGGGGTGAGGGTCACCGAGGCGGAGCTGGTCGCGGAGATCAAAGCCACCCCGATCTTCGCCCAGGAGGGGAAGTTCAGTCGCGAGCGGTACCTGGACCTGCTCAGGCTGAACGGGCTGAACCCCGAGATCTTCGAGGCGCAGATCCGCCAGGATCTCCTCCGCCGGAAGATGGTGGAGCTGATCCGGGGAACAGCCAAAGTCTCCGAGGCGGAGGGGCGGGCCGCCTTCCGAGCCGCGAGGGAAAAGGTTACTGTGGAGTATGTGGCCTTCCCGGCGGGCGGGGAGGGACGGCAGGCGGCGGAGAAGCTCCGGGCCGCCGTCACGGCCGGCACCCCCTGGGCGCAGGCGGCCAAGGGCGCCAACACCCCCGTCAAGAAGACCGAGCCCTTCACGCTGGGGGCCGGGGTGGTGCCCGCGGGGGATGTGGAGCCGTTCGGGCTGGCGGCCTTCCGGCTGAAGGGGGGGCAGGTCAGCCCGGTCGTGGAGGCGGCCACGGCCGCCTACGTCCTACACCTGCTCAAGCGCACCCCGGCCGACATGGCCGCCTACGCGAAGGAACGGACCACCTGGCACCGCAGCCTCCTGGCCCAAAAGGAGCAGCAGGTCGTGAACACCTGGCTGCAGCAGCTCCGGGCCAGGGTGGCCATTCAGGTGAATGAGCGCGCGAGCTAGAGTGTTGGGGGAAGCGTGCCCTACGTCTACCATACTGATGACGGGGTGATTCAGGGGTTCTCCCGGGAGCGGTCGGATGTCTCCCTGGGGGACATCTGCACGCCCATCTCCGTGGAGGCGTACGAGATGCTCAGCGCGCTGCCCACCGGCTTTCGCGTGGACCGGAGCACCGGGCGCCTGCAGTCCCATCTGGTCACGGACCACGAAGACTGGATCCGGTGGATTCCCGTCGTCCTGAATCACCGCCTGGTGGATGGGGAGTACGTCCCGATCCTGCGAGAGCCGACGCCCTTCGAGGAGGCGCTCGCCCGCAAGGCCGCGGTCCGACGGCGGGAACCTCCCCGGCCCTAGACCCCCCGCAGCCTCCCCCCGTCAGTCACCCGAACCGACAGATTCGCCGGACCATCCCCGTTCCCCCCGATTTACGCCGGGGCCCAGGCCACGTACACGCGCTGCGGGGATGCCGCCGCGTCGGGGCCCGGAATGAACACGAACCCGTGTTGCCGCCCGTACTCCACACACCCTCTGAGGATCTCCACGTCCTGGCGGCAGTACTCCACCACCTTTCGCCGCAGTGCCGGGTCCCCGGAGCGCCACCAACGGATCGCCTGCTCGCCGCTTCCCCCCTTGCCCCGCCCTAACGTCGCCCGGGCCAGGTCTTCCAGGCTCACCCGGAATCCCAGGCGGCGGCGCAGGTCCACCAGGATGTCGAACGACCTGGGAAGCAGGGCCTGCGTCGGCCCGTAGGCCGAGAGGAGGGGAAGGTCGAAGCGGTTGCCGTTGAAGGTGACGAGGCGGGGGAAGCGGGCGAGTTCCTCCAGCAGGGGGAGCGCGTCCGGCTCGAACCACTCCCGGAACCCGAAGGCCGCATCCCAGGTGACCGCCACCGCGAGGCCGAAAGCGGGGATGTTGTCCCACCCGCCGGAGACCTCCTCCGGCCCCCGCTGGCTTTCCGTGTCCAGGTAGATTTCATCCATGCCAACGGCGTCTAGCCGGCAGGGGGCTCCCACCCCGCCCGGCAGCGGGCCTCCAGGTCGGCGCTGAGGATTCCCGCGCAGATCGGCTCCGCCGGTCCGGTCATCCGCAGGCTGAAGTCGGGGGCGACCTCGATGGCCAGCGTCCCGCCGGGCATCTCGATCGCGATCCGCGCATCCGTCAGGCCGTGCTTCCGGCAGGCGGCGGCCACCGCGCAGGCGGAGGAGCCGGAGGCCAGCGTGAAGCCGGCCCCGCGCTCCCAGATGAGGATCGCCACCCGCCCCCGGTCGAGCACCCGGGCGAACTGCACGTTGATCCGGCTCGGAAAGGCGGGGTGGTGCTCGACCTTCGGTCCCAGGCGCCGGACGGTCGCCGGGTCGAGGGCGTCCGACAGGATCACGCAGTGCGGGTTGCCGACCGAGACGCAGGTGACCGTGAGCCGCTCCCCCTCCACCTCGAGCGGCTCCCGGAGGACCTCCCGCGACGGTCCCCGCACCGGGATCTCCCCACTGAGGAAGCTCGCACGCCCCATCTCCACGGTGATGCCGGTGATGCGCCCCGCCTCCCGGCTGAGGGAGGCCCGGACCACCCCCCCTTTGGTCTCCACCGTGAACGTATCCGTCCGGGCGTGCCCGGCCTCCGCCAGGTAGCGGGCGAAGATCCGGAGGCCATTGCCGCTCTTCTCCGCCTCACTCCCGTCCGGATTGAATATGCGCAGGCCGAAATCGGCGGCACGGCTCCCCGTCAGGAGCAGGATCCCGTCCGAGCCCACGCCGTAGTTCCGGTGGCAGACGAGACGGATCGCCCCGGGCGTCAGCGGGAAACCGAGGGCAGCCTCCTCCAGCACCAGGTAGTCGTTGCCGAGACCGTGGGATTTCACGAAGCGGGTCATGGGCGCTCCCCGGCACCGGGCGCTCGGCGTGGACCCCTCGGGCGGACCGGTCGGCGGGAGGATAGCGGCTGCCCGGAGCCCGGTCAAGGCGAGAGGGACGGTTCGAGGGCTGGCCTTCTCGCCCCTCCCTGCGCTATAGTAGGGCCAGTGAGGACGGGCCGGCAGCTCCGAGAGGAGGGAGTCGGATGAAAGTGCGGGTACGGCGAGTGACGCTCGATGACCTCGGCCTCAGCCTGGGGAAACGGACCCGGCTGCGGCGGATTCTGTACGAGCACGGGCCGGGGAACGGAACGCTCCTCCTCCTCCCCATCGACCAGGGTCTGGAGCACGGGCCGCGGGACTTTTTCGAGAATCCGGACAGCCTCGACCCCGAGTACCAGCTCCGGATTGCCCGGGAGGGGGGGTACTCCGGAATCGTCTTCCAGGTGGGTCTCGCCGCCAAGTACATGCGCGGGTACGAGGGGTCCGTCCCCCTGGTCCTCAAGCTCAACGGCAAGACCGAGATCCCGGACGACAACCAGGCCCTCTCCCCGTGCATCGCCTCCGTGGAGGACGCGGTCCGGTTGGGGGCGGATGCCGTGGGCTACACCCTCTACGTGGGCTCCCCGGCCCAGGCCGAGGACTTCGTCCAGTTCATGGCGGTCCGCGAGGAGGCGGAGCGCTTCGGGATGCCGGTCATCATCTGGGCCTACCCGCGGGGGGAGGCCATCAAGAAAAAGGGGGGGCGGGACGGCCTCTACGCGATCGTGTACGCGGCGCGGGTGGCGGGGGAGCTCGGTGCCGACGTGGTGAAGGTGAACATGCCGGTGCTGGATCCCGAGAAGGACAGGGAGGCCCCCAAGCCCTATAACACCCTGCGGGTCAGCCAGGAGGAGGCCATGGAGCGGGTGGTCCGCGCGGCCGGCCGGACCATGGTCCTGGTCTCGGGAGGCTCGAAAATCTCGGACGCCGACCTGATGGAGAAGGCCCGGATCGCCATGGACGCCGGGGCCACCGGGCTCATTTTCGGCCGCAACGTCTGGCAGCGGCCGCACGACGAGGCGCTCCGGATCAGCAAGGAGATCCGGTCGCTGCTCCTCCAGTACCCGGCCTGATCCGCTCCCGCCCTGAAGAACACCGCGGCCCCGCGGGAGAAGTCCCCCGCGGGGCCGCATGTCGTTCCGGATGCCTCAGCGGACGTCGCCGCGGCGCACGAGGACCCACGCCCCCGGGAGGGCGAGAGCGGCCGCCGCCAGCTTGAGGAAGTCGCCCAGGATGAAGGGGAGGAGGCCCTTCGTCACCGCATCGGCCCACCCGAGGTAGAGGGCGAGCCAGGGAACTCCGAACAGGTAGATGACCACGTTCCCGGCGGCCATCGCCACGGCCGCGAAGCGGACGCGCCGGTCCCACCCCCGCTCGGCCAGTGTCCCGGTGAGATACGCCGCAGCGATGAAGCCGAGGAGGTAGCCGCCCGTCGGTCCCTGGAGCCGGGCGAGCCCCGCGCCCCCCCCGGCAAAGACGGGCAGGCCGACCAGTCCCTCCACGACGTACAGCCCGATGGCGGCGGTCCCCCGGAGGGCTCCCAGGGCGGCCCCGGTCAGGAGGACCGCGAAGGTCTGGCCGGTGATCGGGACCGGGGTGAGCGGGATGACGATCTGCGCGCACAGCGCCGTCAAGAGGCTCCCGCCCACGATCAGGAGGGCATCCCTGAGGAGCCCGCCCCGCGGGATCGTGGCCTCCGCTAACGTCGAGACCCGCGTCGCCGTCTGCATCCCGGAAACCCTCCTTTCACCCTTCCCACGCTCTCGAGGCCCGTGGATTCCAGCGCGCGCGCAGCATAGCCCACGCCCTTCCCCCGGTCAAGGACCCTAGCGGCCGAGCGCTGAGCCCTCCCCCCGTGGGTCCGCTGCCGCCTCCACCACGCCCCGGCCCCGGTCGAAGGCGAGGGCTTGGACGGTGCCGGCCGTGTGGCGCCTCCCCGCCTCGCCGTACAGGACCTGGTGCCCGAGGGCGGCGAGGGCAGCGGCCGCCGCCGCCGGGATCCCGTCCTCCAGGTAGAGCTGCGCGCCCCCCGCCAGGATCCCCCCGGGGCCCGCGTAGGCGAAGCGGGGCGCCGCGACGGCCTCCCGCAGGGGCATGCCGAACCCCGTGACGTTCACGGCCACCTGGGCGATCGCCTGGGGGATCGCGTACGCCCCGGCGGCCCCGAGGGCCAGGACCGGGCGTCCCTGCTGCAGGAGGATCGTGGGGGCGATCGGAGTGGCCGGGCGCTTCCCGGCCGCGATCCCGTTCACCCCCTGCCCCTCTGTCTGCCCAACGTTGAAGAGGACCATCTCGTTGTTCAGGACGACTCCGGTCCCCGGGACGAGGAGGCCCGAGCCGAATCCCGAGATGAGCGAGGTCGTGAGGACAGCCATGTTCCCCCCGGCATCCGCTGCGGCCACGGTCGTGGTGTGGGAGCTTTCGGCCGGGCCGGGAACCGGGATGGCGGGCAGCGCCCGGTTGCGGGAGACGGCACGCCGGCGCTCCGCCGCCGTCGTCGGGGAGAGCAGGTGAGGGGGGAACGGCGGGGCGAAGGCCGGGTCCGCCACGAACCGGAAGAAATCGGCCATCGCCAGCTTGAACCCTTCCACCTGCCGGTGAATGAGGACCGCGTGGCCACGCCCGAGGGTCCGGAGGTCCTCCCCCTCGAGCGCCTGGAGCAGCTCCACGACAATGAGCCCCGCCCCCGGCGGCGGGACCGTGGCGACGGTGAGGTCCCCGACCCTCCCCGTGAGGGGCTTCACCCAGCGGGGCCGGTAGGCGGCCAGGTCGGCCGCATCGAGGATGCCGCCGCGGGCCCGCAGGAAGGCCACGAGGCGCCGGCCGATCGCCCCCCGGTACAGGGCTTCCGGCCCCCCGGCAGCGATCTCGCGTAGGGTCCGGGCGAGGTCCGGCTGCCGGAAGAGCGTCCCGGGTTCGGGCGCGCGGCCTCCCGGCAGGAACACGCGGGCCGCCTCGGGGGACAGGATCGGGGCGCTCTCCTGGATGGCTCGATGGGCGCGCGGGCCGAGGGGGAACCCCTCGGCGGCGTGGTGGATGGCAGACTCGAGGAGAGTCGCGAGGGGGAGGCGCCCGTGTGCCCGAACCGCCTCGGCCCAGCCGGCCACGGCGCCGGGAACGGTTGGTGCAAGCGGACCCCGCAGGGCGGCGGCCCGCGTGTAGGCCGCGGCCGGCGCCGCCGCCGGCGCGCTCCCGGTGAACTCCAGGACCCGGACCTGCCGGTCCTCGGCTCGGTACAGGATCAAGAACCCGGATCCGGCCGGGCCGGAGGAGCCGGGCTCCACGACCCCGAGGACGGCGGCCGCGGCCACCGCCGCATCCACGGCATTCCCGCCCCGGGCCATCACCTCCAGCCCCGCCTCGGAGGCCAGCGGGTGGGTGGTGGCGATGGCGCCGACGCGGTGCACGACGGGGGGCGGGGCCGCCCCGGCCGCCGCCGCGGCCGCCAGGTGGAGGGTGAGCGCGGCGACGGCCACCCGGCGGGCCCTGCCCGCCGGATGGACCAGCGGGAAGCTCACTCCACCTCGTAGACGGGGCCGCCCCCCTCCCGCTCCTCCACGACGAACTGCAGAGTCGTGTTCCCCACCTGGAACCGATCCCCGTGGCGGATGGGGCTCTCCCGGACCTTCTTCCCGTTGAGGAGCGTCCCGTTCGTGCTCCCCAGGTCCTTCAGGCGAAAGGCGCCGCCCGCCGCCTCGATCGCGGCGTGGCGCCGCGAGACGGCGGTGTCGGGGAGGAGGACGTCCACCCCCTTCTCCCGGCCCACGACGTTCACGGCCTTGCCGAGCGGGTACTCGTGACCGGCCCCCGGGCCCTCCACGATGACCACGGACCCGCGCAGGCGGGCTCCACCCTCAGCCCGCACCTTGGGGCGGGTGACCGGATCGGTGCTGTCCTCAGGGTCTTCGGCAGGTCCCGGCGGCATGCGGCCTCCATCACCCCCGGGGCGTGGTCGGCGCCAGGAGGGGGATCTCCAGGCGGGTCCCCTCCGGGGGCGTCTCCCCATCCGGAAGGAAGTTGTAGCGGGCCAGCCGCGCGGCAAAGGTGGGGGAACCGTAGTACCGCTCGGCGATGGTGGCGAGCGTCTCCCCTCGGCGCACCTCGTGGCCCCCCCGCAGGGGGAGCCAGACGGTCTGTCCGGGCAGGAGCCGGTCGGGGTCCCGCAGGTCGTTCAGGTCCAGGAGTATCCAGCCGCGCCGGGAGTCCCCCAAGGCGCGCTCGGCGATGCTGGACACACTGTCCCCCGGCCGGACCTCGTAGGGTTCCCCGATCGGGATGCGCAGCACCTGCCCGGGGCGCAGGGCAGCCCGGGGATCGAGGCGATTCGCTGCGACGAGCAGGGGGAAGTGGCGGGCCTCCCGGTAGTAGCGCAGCGCGATCGCCCCGAGGGTCTCGCCGGGCTGGACCGTGTGGGTCAGCGAGGAGGGCGCAGGGGACCCTGGCCTGGATGCGGCGGGAAGTGCGAGCGCCGGGAGAGGGGACGGTCCGCCGCGCGGCTCCACGATCCTCCCCTGGGAGTGCCAGCGGATCCAGCCGGGGGACGCGACCGCAATCATCGCGGCCAGCCCCGCCGCGGCCAGGAGGCGCCCCGCACGGGCTGTGCGGGCGGGAGACCCTCCATCCCCGGGCCGCCCCCGGCGGCTCCGCCGGGCCGCCGCGACGAAGTCCCCGAGGGTCTTCACGGCTTCGGCCCCCGTCAGCGGGACGGCATCCAGGAGGGCCGTCTTCAGGGCGTAGGCCTCCGCGTACCGCTGGGCCGGCCGCCGCTTCAGGGTGCGCATGATGACCCGGTCCAGCGCCAACGGGATCTCCCGGGCGAGGCGCCGGGGGGACTCGGGCTCGGTCGTGAGGATCTGGTTGACGACACTCGTTTCGGCATCCCCCGGAAACGGCTTGACCCCCGTGCACAATTCGTACAGGACGATCCCCAGGGCGAACAGATCTGAAGCGGGCGTGAGTGACTCCCCCTGGATCTGCTCGGGGGACATGTAGGCGGGGGTCCCGAAGGCCTGGCCGGTCTGGGTGAGGGCGGAGGCGTCGGGCAGGACCGCGATCCCGAAGTCCCCGAGCTTGGCCCGACCCTCGATCCCGATCAGAATGTTGCTGGGCTTCAGATCCCGGTGGATGAGCCCGCGCCGATGGGCGTAGGCGAGGGCGTCGCAGATCTGGGCCCCCACCGCCACAGTGACCGTGGCCGGCAGCCGCCCCACCCGTTGGAGGAGGGACTTGCCGTCCAGCCCGTCCACGAACTCCAGGGCGAGGAAGGCCCGCCCGGCATCCTCCCAGAACTCGTACGCCCGGACGATGTGGTCGTGGGCCAGGCTGGTCGCCACCTCCGCCTCGCGGCGGAAGCGCTCCCGCATCGCCGGGTCATCCCGGTAGCGGGGGTGGAGCTCCTTCAGGGCCACCACGCGCCCGAGGCTGGCGTGGCGGGCGCGATAGAGCCGGGCCATGCCGCCGCCGGCCAGCTCCTCCAGGACGACATACTGGCCCAGCCGGACCTCGCCTCCCACCGCGGGGGAGAGCGCGAGTTCGGCTCGCTCTGCCATAACCCGGGGTCTCTCCGCTCCTTCTGCAGGTCCCGCGAGAAAAAACCGGGCGCGCCGGCCGCCCGGCCGCGCCCCGGTGAGCCACGCCGCTTGCTTTACTAGCATCGCCCGGCTACAATGGCAAGCACAAAAGCCCTTCCCGGTGGAGGCGGCCCATGACTCTCGCGGACCTGATGAACACCAAGCCGGTGACGGTTCGCCCCACCGAGACCGTCGCGGCCGCGGCCAAGCGCATGCGGGACGAGGGGGTGGGTTGCGTGGTCGTCACCGGCTCCACCCGCAAGCCGGTGGGGATCCTCACCGACCGGGACATCGTGCTCGCGGTGGTGGCAGAGGGGCGGCTCCCCGACGCGACTCGCGTCGAGGAAGTCATGTGCCGCCACGTCATCACCGGCCGCAGGAGCGACACCCTGATGGACGCGGCCATCAAGATGGCGGAGGCCTCGATCCGGCGGCTGCCCATCCTGGACGGCCAGGGACGGATGGTGGGGCTGGTCTCGGTGGACGACCTGCTGGTCATTCTCATCACCGAGCTGTCCAACATCTCGGCGGCCATCGCCGGGCCGTCCAAGATTCTCACCACCTAGTGCAAGTCCAACAAACAGGCGCAGCGTTCACGCGACAACTGGGGTGCCGGGCCAAATGACGAGCATCACGAGGCC
>DASYVA010000177.1 GCA_036000645.1 Candidatus Methylomirabilis sp. | reverse complement strand
CCGTCGTTCTCCGCCTCGGCCGGGTTCGCAAGCCGATCTACGGGAAGGGGGGGACCGGCCTGATCCTCCTGATTCCGGTGATTGACAAGCTCATCCGGGTGAGCCTGCGGACGGTGGCCATGGATGTCCCGGCTCAGGACGTGATCACCAAGGACAACGTCTCGGCCAAGGTAAACGCGGTGATTTTCTTCAATGTGGTCCACCCGGAGAAGGCGGTCCTCAACGTGGAGGACTACCTCTACGCCACCTCTCAGATCTCCCAGACGACCCTTCGGAGCGTCCTGGGCCAGTCGGAGCTGGACGAGCTGCTGGCCCAGCGGGACCAGATCAACCAGCAGCTCCAGCGGATCATCGATGAGCACACGGACCCGTGGGGGGTGAAGGTGACCGCGGTGGAGGTCAAGCACGTGGACCTGCCGGCGGAGATGCAGCGGGCCATGGCCCGGCAGGCGGAGGCGGAGCGGGAGAAGCGGGCGAAGATCATCCACGCCGAAGGGGAGCTCCAGGCCTCCGAGAAGCTGGCCCAGGCGGCCCATGTCATCGCCACCGAGCCCATCACGATCCAGCTCCGCTACCTCCAGACCCTGACGGAGATCGGGACCGAAAAGAACTCCACCATCATCTTCCCCCTCCCGATTGACCTCCTGGCGAGCTTCATGGCGGCGCGCCCGGGCGAGGGCCGCCCCGCCAAGGGCTAGTCGCGGCCGGAGGGGGGTCCCGCCTGCGCCGCGCCGCCCGGTGCGCCGTGCCCGCATACGGCTGGATAGGCCTCGGCGTCATCCTCACCGCGGAGGTTCTCCTCTTCGGCGGCGTCCCCGTGATCGGGACGTACTTCACCCCCATCGTCTGGACCGGGTACATCCTGTTCGCCGACGGCTGGGTGTTCGCCAAGCGGGGGAGGTCGCTCCTCACGACGGGCCGGCGCGAGCTGCCCCTCCTCCTCCCCTTCTCCATCGGCTCCTGGCTCATCTTCGAGGGCTATAACCTCCTCCTGAAGAACTGGTACTACGTGGACCTGCCCCTCCCGCAGCCGCTCCGCCTCCTCGGCTTCGCCTGGGCATTCGGCACGATCGTCCCGGCCCTCCGCGTGACGGCGGACCTCCTCGAGGCCCACGACGCCTTCGCCACCTGGCGCATCCGCCCGGTCGCCCTCTCGCGCCGGACCGAGGCCGGCCTGCTTGGGCTCGGCGTCGCGCTGCTGCTCTACCCGATCCTCTTCCCCTCCCCCTACCTGTTCGGCCTGGTCTGGGCGGGGTTCATCTTCTTCTGCGATCCCCTGAACCGCTGGCTGGGAGGCCCCTCCTTCCTGGCGGACCTCCGGGAGGGGAAGGTCCAGACCTTCGGGTGCTGGTTTGCGGGCGGAACCATCTGCGGGGTCCTCTGGGAGTTCTGGAACTTCTGGGCCACGGCCAAGTGGCACTACACCGTCCCCATCACGGCCGAGTGGAAGATCTTTGAAATGCCGGTGGCGGGGTACCTCGGGTTCGGGCCCTTTGCCGTCGAGTGCTACCTGATGTACAATCTCGCGGTCCTCTTGGCCCGGCGGGCCTCGAGACAGGCCGAGGCCGGGCCGGGACGCGGGGCGGCGCGGTGATCAAGACCACCGACGTGGCCATCATCGGCGGCGGGGTCATCGGGTGCGCCGCCGCCTACGCCCTCGCGACCGCCGGGCTTCGCGTCCTGCTCCTGGAGCGGGGGCAGATCGCCTGCGAGGCCTCGGGCGAAGCGGCCGGGATGCTGGCGCCGCAGGCCGAGGCATCCGAGGTCGGCCCCTTCCTCACCCTGGGGCTCCAGAGCCGGGAGCTCTTCCCGGCCCTCACGGCCGCCCTGCGGGAGGAGACAGGGCTCGACGTGGGATACGGCCAGGACGGGACCCTCTACCCCTGCCTGGACGAGGACGAGGAGACCGAGGCGCGGACGCGCTTCGCCTGGCAGCGGGGGCAGGGCCTCCCCGTGGAGTGGTGGGGGGCGGAGGAGGTCCGGAAGGCCGAGCCGGGGATCCACCCGGCTGTCCGGGGTGCCCTCTTCATCCCCGGCGATCGCCAGGTGACCAGCGGCACCTTCACCCGGGCGTTCGCCCTGGCCGCGGCGCGCCGCGGCGCCGAGATCTGGGAGGGGGCGCCGGTCACGGGCTTCGTCCGGGACCGGAAGCGCATCGTCGGCGTCAAGAACCTCGACCGCACCGTGAGCGCCGGCCGGTACGTCCTCGCGGCCGGTCCCTGGTCCGCCCAGATCGCCGCCTTGCTGGGCCTCCCGGTTCCGGTCCTGCCCGTGAAGGGTCAGCTCTGCATGGCCGGCCTCCTCCAGGGGGGGCCGCGCCACATCCTGTACTCCCACCTGGCTTACCTGGTGCCGCGCCCCGGCGGGGAGGTGGTTCTGGGGACCACGGTCGAGTTTGCCGGGTTCGACAAGCGGGTGACCGTCGGGGGGCTTCAGGGGATCCTGGCCGGCGCGCAGGCGCTCTACCCGGCCCTGGCGGGGGCGCCGCTCCTGCGGGCGTGGGCGGGCCTCAGGCCGTACACCAGCGATGAGCTCCCGCTCCTCGGGCCGGTGCCCGAGATGGAAGAGCTCCTCGTGGCCACCGGCCATCACCGGAACGGGATCCTCCTGGCCCCGATCACGGCGCAGCTCCTGCGGGAGCTCGTCGTGGACGGCCGGACGAGCACCCCCCTCGCGCCGTTCCGGGTGGACCGGGAGCTCGTCCCGCGCGGGCCGGAGGCGCGCTGATGCGCAAGCCGGAGCGGGTGCTGGCGGCAATCGCCTCGGCGCCGGTGGACCATCCCCCCTTCAGCGCCTGGTACCACTTCGGCCTGCAGCACCTCCCGGGCCGGGCGCTGGCCGAGGCGGAGCTCGCCTTCTACCGGCACTATGACCCGGACTTTCTGAAGGTGATGCACGACTATCCCTTCCCCCTTCCGGAGGACATGACCGAGGTGAGCCGCCCTGAGGAGTGGCGGCGGCTGATCCCGCTGCCCGGAGATCACTCGGCCTTCCGCGAGCAGCTCGCGGCCCTGGCGGCGATCGGGGAGGGGCTGCGGGGAGAGGCACTCTTCGTGGACACGGTCTTCAGCCCCTGGACGACCGCCCGCCGCCTCCGCGGCCAGGAGGGGCTCCTCGCCGACATGCGCCGGCATCCCGAGGACCTCCTCCAGGGGCTCACGGCCATCGCGGAGACCTGTGCCGCCTACGTCCGGGCGGCGGCGGCGCGGGGGATCGCCGGGATTTTCCTCTCGGTGGGGGGTGCCTCCTACGAGTTCATGGGGGAGGAGGAGTACGCCCGCTTCGGGCGGCCCTTCGATCTGACCGTCCTGGAGGCGGCGCGGGATCTCCCCTTCAATGTGCTCCACCTGCATGGGGCCAAGCTGATGTTTACCGCCTGCCTGGATTACCCGGTGCAGGCTGTCAACTGGTCGCACTGGCACACGCAACCCACGCTAGCCGCGGCCCGCCAGCTCACGGGCAAGTGTCTCCTGGGCGGGTTGGACGAGGTCAGCACCAGCAGCGTCCGACCTCGGGCCATCCGGGCGCAGGTGGCCCAGGCGGTCCGGGAGGCGGCGGGACGGGGCCTCATCCTGGGGCCCGGCTGCGCCGTCCCCTCCGACACCCCCCCCTTCAACCTGCACGCCCTGCGGGAGGCGGCGCAATCGGCCCGGCTCTAGCCGGGCCCGGCGAGGAAGGGATGTCCATGGAGCGCGGCGCGGGGACGCCCATCCGGATCACCGGGACCGGCGCCTACCTCCCCGAGACGATCCTGACGAACGCGGAGCTTCAGGCCCGCACCGGCCTGACCGAGGAGTGGATCCTGGTCCGGAGCGGCGTCCGGGAGCGGCGGGTCGCGGGGAAGGAGGAGGCCGCCTCGGACCTGGGGTTCGTGGCAGCCGGCCGGGCCCTGGAGGAGGCGGGCTGCCCTCCGGGGGAGCTGGACTTGCTGGTCGTGGCCACGACCACGCCCGATACCCTCTGCCCGTCCACTGCGTGCTGGATCCAGGCGCGGCTCGGGGCGGCACGGGCGCTCCCGTTTGACGTGTCCGCGTCGTCCGCCGGGTTCCTGGTCGGGCTCTCGGTCGCCCAGCAGTACCTGCGCTCCGGGGCCGCCCGGCGCGCCCTGGTGGTGGCGACCGAAGTCGTGACCCGCTACGTGGACTGGGGCGACCGGGAGAACTGCTTCCTCTGGGGCGATGGCGCGGCGGCGGCGGTCCTGGAGGCCGGGCCGGGGCCCGGGGCCGCTCTCCTCGCCCTCACCCTGCACGCCGACGGGCACCAGGCGGACCGGCTTCTCCTCCCCGGCGGGGGGTCGCGGGTGGCCCCGATCACCGCCCGCACGGTGGAGACCGGCGCGCACGCGATCCGGATGCGCGGGAACCAGCTCTACCGATCCTCCGTGCGGCGACTGGTGGAGGCGTGCCGGGAGGTGCTGGAGGAGGCGGGGCTCCCCCTGGAGGCGGTGGCCCTGCTGGTCCCCCACCAGGCCAATCTGCGGATCATCAAGGCGGTCGCGGCCCGGCTCGCGCTCCCCATGGACCGGGTGATCGTGACCATTGATTCCACCGGCAACTGCGGGGGGGCCAGCCTCCCCCTGACCCTCGACGCCGCCGTGCGCCAGGGGCGGCTGCGCGCCGGGGATGTCGCCCTCCTGGCCGCCTTCGGCGGCGGCCTCATCTGGGGGGCAGGCCTGGTCCGGATGTGAGGGGGATCCGCCTCGGGAAACGCGAGTCGGCCCCCCGGCCGACCCGGCGGGCCCTCACGGCGGCGCGAGACCGGTTGCACCGGGTGACGCCAGCCCGACGAGTCCGGGGCGAGCGGTCAGCCCTGGCCTTCGTGGAGGGAGTGGGGTTCGCCTTTCTCTTTGATAACTTCGGGACGGGGCTCCCGTTCCTGTGGGCGACAGTCTGCGGCCGGCGGGACCCCCGCTGGCCGAGGCACACGCACCACGACCCCGGGATCGGCCTCGCCTGGCACCTCAAGGACGTCCTGCCGGCGCGCCGGAAGGTGTACTACGGGAAGCTCCTCCTGGGAAAGCCGACCCTGGTGGCCCTGCGGGACCTGCCGGCCTGCGTCGCCTGGTTCAGGCGGGAGGCGCCGGCGTGGCATCGGGTGGCCTACTTGAGCGGGCGGATGTCCCGCGCCGCGCACGCGATCCTGGAGGCCCTGCACGCCGAGCATCCGCTGTACACGCCGGACCTGCGGCGGGCGGCGGGGCTGGCGCACCCGCGGGAGACTCCGGCCTTCGAGCGGGCGATCGCCGAGCTGCAGCAGGGGCTCTGGGCCGTGAAGACGGAGGAGCGGTACGAGCCGTCCTTCGCGTACCGGTGGGACCTCTTCGAGGCCCGGTACGGCCGGGCGGCCGCGGCGGCCGAGCGGATCGCCCCCGCCGAGGCGCTGGTGCAGCTCGCAGGCCGCCTCCTGGACGCGCTCCTCTGGACCACGCCGCGGGAACTGACCCGCCTGCTCCGGCCGGCCCCCGGGGAGCTGGAGGCGGCCCTGGGGCGGCTCGAGGCCCGGGGCCGGCTCCTCCGCGGGATTGGCGTCCCGGGGCTGCCTCCCAACCTGCTGCTGAGCCGCCGTGGCGTGGAGATGCTCGATAGCAGGGGAGGAAGGCGATGAGCGTGCCCACTCGGGGCTGCCGCGCCGCCGCCATCCAGGCGGCTCCGGTCTTCCTGGACCGGGAGGCCACCGTGGAGAAGGCCTGCCGGCTCATCGGCGAGGCGGCCGCGCGGGGAGCGGAAGTCGTCGCGTTCCCGGAGTCGTTCCTGCCGGGGTTCCCTCACTGGATTCACCTCTACACTCCGGCCGAGAGCGCCCGCTTCACGGCCCGCCTGGTCGCGGCCGCCGTGGAAGTCGGGGGTGCGGCCACGGAGGCGCTGGGGCGGGCGGCGAGGCAGGCAGGCGCCTGGGTCGTGATGGGGGTGACCGAACGGGAGCCGGGGCGACTCGGGACCCTCTACAACAGCTTGCTCTTCCTGCGGCCCGATGGAACGCTCGCCGGCGTCCAACGGAAGTTGATGCCGACCTATGCCGAGAAGCTGGTCCACGCCGCAGGGGACGGCCGCGGCCTCTCTGTCTATGAGACCCCCCACGGACCGCTCGGCGGACTGATCTGCGGCGAGAACGGCAATCCGCTGGCCCGGTACGCGCTGACGATCCAGGGTGAGGCGATCCACGCGGCCGCCTGGCCCGCCTATCCGTTCCGGGTCAACCAGGCCAGCCGGGCAGGAGCCGCGATCCGGAGTCGCGCGGCGGCCTTCGAGGGACGCTGCTTCGTCCTGGCCCCGGCGGGTATCCTGGACGCCCGGATGGTTGAGGTGCTCTGCCCCACGGAGGCGCTCGCGAAGGAGATCGTGGACGGCGGGGGTGGGGCCGCCATCTACGGCCCAGGGGGCGACGTCCTGGCAGGGCCGGCCCCGCCGGGCGAGGAGGTGATCCTGACCGCCGACCTTGACCTGTCCGCGATCGTGGTCGGGAAGATCACCCACGATGTGGCGGGGCACTCCCAGCGTCCTGACGTCCTCCAGCTGACGGTGGACCGCCGGCCCCAGGTGGCGGGTCGCTTTCTGGACCCGGGCCCCGCCGCCACTCCGGCTCCGGGACGGGACCTCGTGGCGGACCTGCTCGCCCGGCTGGAGGAGGTGCACGATGAGGCGCTCGGGCGTGCCCTGCGGGAGGTCCTCGTGAGGTACCGGGATGAGGCTTGAGGGGCCGGGCCGGCCGTTCACGCCGTTCCCGCTCCCCCCGCCGACGCTTGCCGACGTCTATGCGGCCCGGCGCGCCCTCGCGGAGCACCTGGCTCCGACCCCCCTCGTCCGCTTCCCCGGTCTCTGCCGCGCCCTGGGCTGCGAGGCATACCTGAAGCTTGAAAACCTGCAGCCGATCGGCTCCTTCAAGGTCCGCGGGGGCCTCTACCTGATGTCCCGCCTCGGCTCGGCCGAGCGGGAGGCGGGGGTGATCACCGCCTCCACGGGCAACCACGGTCAGTCGGTCGCGTACGCGGCGAACGTCCACGGCATCCGGGCCATCGTCGCGGTCCCCCGGGAGGCCAACCCCTTGAAGGTGGAGGCCATGCGCGGCCTCGGGGCCGAGGTGGTCGAGATCGGGCGGGACTTTGACGAGGCCCGGGAGTGGGCGGAGGCGGAGGCGCGCACGAAGGGCTACCGGTACGTCCATCCGGCCAACGAGCCGGACCTGCTGGCGGGGGTGGGCACGATCAGCCTGGAGATCCTGGAGGCGCTGCCCCAGGTGGAGGCCATCCTGGTCCCGGTGGGGGGTGGGAGCGGCCTGGCCAGCCACGCGGTCGTGGCCAAGGCCTTGAAGCCCGCGGTCCGGCTCATCGGGGTGCAGGCGGAGCGGGCCCCGGCCGTCACCCTCTCCTGGCGGGCCCGCCGGGTCATCGAGACGCCCGACGCCGACACCTTCGCAGAGGGGCTGCAAACCCGGGTACCGTTCCTCCTGACCCTGGGGCTCATCCTCGAGCACGCCGAGGAAATGGTCCTGGTGAGCGAGACCGAGATCCGCCGGGCGATGGTCCTCCTCCTGGAAACCACCCGGCAGGTGGCGGAGGCAGCCGGGGCGGCACCCGTCGCGGCCGCCGTGCGCCTCCGGGAGCAGCTGGCGGGCAAAACGGTGTGCCTCATCCTGAGCGGGAGCAACGTCCCCCTCGATGCGCTCCGCCGCCTGCTGCACGATGGCGCGGGATAGACCCGGACAGTCGGGGAAGGAGAGTTCCCCGCCTGGGGTTTTTGGCCCCACCGGTTTCTCCGCTTTGCGAGCGGCGCGGGGCAAAGAGCAGACGGACGAGGTCGGCGCCGCGCGCGAGGGGCGCCAGCGTTTGGTCACGTTCTTGCACCCTTCCCCTGCGTGCGATGCCCGTGCTCGGAGGGAGCAACGGGCCGCGGCGGGGGGTCGCGATGGCGGAGATGGAGGCGGGGCGGACCGGGGCGACGGTCCTCCTGGTGGACGATGAGCCGCTGGTCCTGGCGATGATGGAGGACTTCCTCACCGTCAATGGGCTGAGCGTCCTGACCGCGCACGAGGGGTCCGAAGGGCTCCGGCTGGCCCGGGAACGGAACCCGGACGTCATCGTTCTCGACGTGATGATGCCGGTGATGGATGGCTACGAGGTCTGCGAGAGGCTGAAGGCGGATCCCCGCACCCGGGGCATCCCGGTGATCCTCCACACCATCCTGAAGGGGGCGGAGGTGGAGACCCGGGGGGAAGCGGCTGGGGCGGACTTCGTCGTCCATAAACCGATGCGCCCTCTGTCCCTCTTTCTGAAGACGGTCGAGGCGGCGCTCGCGAAGCGGCGCGAGCCAGATTCGGCCCCCCGTCCTCCCCGGCCCTGACGCGGGGGGGGACGCGCCGCGGACGGCGGCAGGCGGTCGGGATCCGGCGGCCTGCCGCCGCGGTCTTTCCGGGTACCCCAGATTCTCCGGCGAATGGGAGGAAAGGAGCGAGCCGATGCGACGTGCGACCCTCACTCTCCTGCTGCTGGGCGCCCTGGCCGCGCCCGCCTTCGCCGAGCAGGCGCCCGCCGCCCTTGCGCGGCCGGAGGACGCTGCCCGGAGCGGCCGGTACGCCTTCTACCCGGCCGCGGTCCAGGGCGGGCTGGAGTACCTCCTGGACACCGCGACCGGGGATCTCTGGGTCCTGTCGCGGGACGCCGACACCCACTACTTCTACCTGGGGTACATCCCCCGGGCGCCCCAGTTCCCCTTCGCTGAGGTCCTCCGGCAGAAGCAGCTCCGCCAGCAGACCCCGGGCCAGCAGGCCCCTGGCGCGGCGCCCCCGCGCTAGGCGACCGCTTGCGGGCCGGTCGGATCCTGGATCGGGGTCCGTCTGCGGGGCGGGCGAGGGGCACCGAAGCGCGACAGTGGAGGAAGGCGCGGATGGCCGAGGGGGAGGAGCGGGCCGTGACGGCGTTCGGTCAGCCCTTTGCGGGCGTCTTTCCGCAGCTCGCGGATGCGCAGGTGGAGTGGGAGGTGCAGGGGCACGCGCTCTCAAGGGCTCCCACGGGGGTCGGTCGGGGTCTCCGGATGAGCGTCAAGGCGGGATACTTCCAGGGGACGATCCGGTGCGGGCAGCCCGGCTGCGCCGGGGGCGGCTTCGAGGTGGACCAGATCCTTCAGCTCATGGTGCAGGATGGGGAGGAGGAGCGGGAAGGCCTGCTGGTCTGCGGGGGGTGGGTGGGCGGGCCCGAGGGCGAGGAGCGGAGCCCCTGCATCAACGCGATCCGCTACCGGATCCAGCTCACGTACCGGAAGGGATCAGGAGGCTTGAAGAGTGGGGACCTCTAGATCAGTGAGATCAGCCGAGAGGGCCGGCGCGGGCTCCGCAAGCGCAAGGGGGAGGGCCGGGGTGTACTCGAGAGGGGCGGCGGGGAGGACGAGCTGCCGGCTCTTGCGGGCGAGGCGGTATCTGGCCGACCCCAGCACCATCAGGACGATGAGGGACCAGGGGAAGAGCAGGATGCCCGCGATCACCTTGTAGTACCACATGGCTCCTCTGACCGCCTTCCGTCCAGCACGCCACGTTCACCCGTGAGAAACGCAACTCTTATGCCACCAGTACTTACGCTGCTGCTGCGCACCCGGTGGGTGAAGTCCGCAAAGGGTTCATAGCCTGTAAAATCAACAAGTTGGAGACCTCTTCCAGCCCGGGCCTCGGGTGGTTTGCCCCTCCAAGGACCACGCCGGGCAAACCCGCCCTGCCCTGGTTTCATACTATTGGATTCGAGAGGCGGCTCAGCGATTCGGCGAGGGTGGCCATTCTCGACAAGGCTGGGGGCTTCCGCTATAGTGGGGAGCCCGCGGGGGGTTAGCTCAGTTGGGAGAGCGCCGCGTTCGCAACGCGGAGGTCGGGGGTTCGAATCCCCTACCCTCCACCATCAGAATCCGCTACTTAGTTGCCTGGCCTTCCCCCTGCCTTTCCTCGTTGTGACCGTTTTGTGACTGTCGCTCGCCTCCCGCTCCAGGGCGGCGATGGCCTGGCGGCAGCTCTGGCGGCTCGCATGGGTGTACCGGCTGGTCATCCGGAGATCCCCGTGCCCGAGGAGCTCCCGGACCGTGACGAGATCCACGCCGGCCTGGATCAGGCGGGTGGCGAAAGTGTGGCGCAGGTCGTGGAACCGGAGGCCGGTGATCTCCGCCTGGGTGCAGGCCCGGCCGAAGGCCGAGGCCAGGCGCCAGGGTCGCTTGCCCGGGCGCGAGGGGAAGTAGGGCGCGTCGGGCGCGCGGCCCCGGGCCCGGTCGGTGAGGATCCCCACGGCGCGCGCCGTGAGGGGGATCCGGCGCTCCTTCCGGTTCTTCGTGTGCTGGAGGCGCACCTCGGCCCGGGCGAGGTCCACGCCGGCCGGCGTGAGGCCGACCAGCTCTCCCAGGCGCATCCCTGTGTCGAGGGCGAGGGAGATGAGGTCCTGAAACTCCGGGCCGGAGGCCTTCAGGAGCCGGGTCTCTTCCTCGGGGGTGAGGATTCGCTCCTTGAGGTTGTGCTGCGGGAGTCGGCGGACTTTGCCACCTTTCATCGGGTGCTCGGCCAGCTTCGCCCACTCTACAGCCTTGGTGAGGAGGCTGGAGAGGACCGCGAGCTCGCGGTTCACCGTGGCGGGTCGGATGGGTGGCCGGGGCCGCTCCTCGGCCTGGGGCTTCACCTTGCCCCGCCGGGTCGGATGGGTCCTGAGTGCCCGGGCCCGCTCGTGCTTGTACCCCTCGATGAGCCAGGGGGTCAGATCGCGGAGGCGCTTGCCCGGGAAGTGGGCGAGGAGGATCCGGAGGCGAGAGGCTTCGGTGTTGTCCGCGGTCCGGTGGTGCAGCCGGGCCCACTCCAGGTACTCCTTGGCGAAGTCCTCTAGCAAGGGGCTCGGGCGGGCCGCCTGGAGGTTGAACCGCCCCTGGGCGATCTCCCCTTTGCGGGCATCGAGGGCGTCCTCCGCCGTCTGCTTGTTCGGGCCGACGCGTTCCCGCACCCGCTCGCCCTGGTAGTAGTAGTCAATCCACCAGGTCTTGCCGCGCTTGTAGATACCCATGATGGCCCTCCTTCGCGGCCGGCCCGTCAGGAAGACTGGGGCGGCCGCCGCTTCGCCCATAGGAGCTGAAGGCGCGTCCCTTTGTGAGTGATGTAGTTCAGGTCCACCTGGCAGGAGCTCCGCTCCGTCTCCAGGCCCCAGCTGCACAGGATGGTCTCTAGGCCAGTAACGTAGGGGTCCAAACCCCCAATCATGGGACCCTCCGGGCAGGCGACCGCACCACAGGGGCACCTGTAGAAGTCGTCTCCCCTGCCCCCGATGAAGGGGAAGAGGTCCTCCAGGTCTACGAAGGCCCGCTTGTGGCCGCAGAAGGGGCAGACGATCTCACTCGGCATGGTGCTCCTCCTTCTCCTGCGTCAGGGGCTCCTCTGTGTGCTCCAGGTCACCCGCCCCTCCCGGTCGCGCAGGTCTAGCCTCACGGCGCCGTTGTCCCCCATGACGAGTCTGGCGCGGACCTTCCCCTCCTGGTCTTGGAGGCCCAGACTCGGCGTGCCGTCGTCCCCGACCCCTAGCACTGCGCGGAGCTGCTCGTCCCGGTCGAAGAGACCGAGATTCACGGTGTCGTCATCCTCGACACTCAGCGTGGCCGCGGCCTTCTCGTCTCGGTCGGCGAGGTCGAGACTCACGGTACCGTCCGCCCACACGCCCAGCACGGTGCGGCTCCTCTCCTCGTGGTCGCGGAGGCTGAGACTTACGGTCCCATCTGGCTCCACGCCCAGTACGGCGCGGAGCTTCCGCTCTTGGTCGCGTAGGTCCAGACTCACGGTACCGTCCGCCTCCACGCCCAGCTCGGCGCGGATCCTCCTGCTCGGATCCCGCAGGACAAACCTCTCGGCCTCAACCACCTTGGCCACGTTGGGCTTGGTCATGGCTCCCTCCTCCCCCCGTTGCGGGGGGCGCGTGGGGTGTGGTAGAAAAGGCCCGGCGGGTGGGCCGCGTGAGTGGGTCACCTGCTAGGCGTCGGCTTCGTGCTTCGCGGCTCGGGGCCGGCGCCTCTTACTTTCCCGGTCCCCCAGGGGGGATCCGGTACTCCGTGGTGAAGTCCAGCTGCACGTTGCGGGTCCCGAGCTCCGTCCGGATGAGCTCCAGGACCTCGACGACCTCCGGGATCCTGGCCCCGCGCAGCCACAGGCGCAGGGCCTCCCGCATGAAGGTCTCCATGGGGGGCCTCCTTCCTCGGCCCCCCCCGCCGGGCTGAACTCTCCTAACCTCTCCCCTCCTTTCGCTCCGTCCAGGATCGCACCCAGGCGACCACCAGGTCGCGCGGGGCCACGCCCTCCAGGGCGGCCCGGGCTTTGAGGGCCCGGCCGACATCCTCCGGGAGCAGCAGAATCAGCCGCCTCATCCTGGGCGCCGGCTTCCTCATGCTCGTCCCCTCCGCCTGGGTTGCGGGTGTCCGTTCGCGGTCGCCTTAGGTAGCCTGAGGCTACCAGATAGCCTTGGTCCGTGTCAAGCGGGATCGGCGGGGCTCCCGGTGGCCTCAGCGACGGCACGACGGGAGCCCGGGTGCA
>DASYVA010000176.1 GCA_036000645.1 Candidatus Methylomirabilis sp. | reverse complement strand
GGTCCGGGTGGCGCCGGATGCCGCCCGAAGGCCCCCGGTGCGGAGGGGGGGCCCATCGGCTCTGGGCCGATGGGGGGAACCACGGGAGGGTTCCCCACGGGGGCCGGGGGCCGGGGCGGCGCCGGCGCCACCCGGACCGTGTCACGTTGATTCTGTCGTTTGAATTAGACAGAAATCGGTGATGAACGCGGTATACATCCAAGCCCTTCGCGGGTATAATACGGCATCGTTCCCCCGCCTCCGAAGTTCAGCGGGCCTCCCCAGCCGAATCCGTGTCTTCTGCCAACATCCAGACGCAAGGCCCGGGGGGCGGCAGCAAGGGGTATGCCGATGACATTTACATTCCGTCTTCTCGGGGCGATCTGGCTGTCGGCCCTGGTCGTGATTGGCGCCTTCGCTTTCGTCTCGATCCACGGCGAGCGGAACCGCCTGACGGAGGATCTCGAGCGTCGGGCGTGGCTCTTGGGGGAGGGGCTGAAGGACGCGGTGGAGCCGCTTGTCGAGAAGGCCCCCCCGTCCCGGATCGAGCGGATCGTGAGGAAGTTCGGGTCCCCCACCAGGGGGGTCGCGGTCTACGATCGATTCGCCGGGCTCCTGGTTGCGACGCCCGAGCTGGCCCCGAAACTCCCCCCGTCCTTTCCGTTCGTCTCCGAGGCCATGACGACCGGCTCCGTCCAGAAGGGGTTTGATCTCCTGAGAGAGCAAAAGATCTACTACTATGCGGTCCCGCTGCTCGGCGATGAGCGCCCCTCGGGCGCGCTGGTGATCTTCCACGACGCCGGCCACATCGAGGACCGGGTCAGCGATATCGTGCGGAACAACGTCATCCGTTTCCTGGTCCTGGCCGGCGCCCTGTCGCTCATCACGCTCGTCGTCGTGCGGTGGACCATCACCCATCCGCTGAGGAGGATGGCCGAGTGGGCGAAGCAGCTCCGGAGCGGGGAGACCGTGCCGCCGCCGGGCGTGGCGGACCCCGGGCTGTTCGGCCCGCTGGCCGCCGAGGTCGCGGGGCTGGCCCGAGGTCTCGCCAAGGCTCGGGCCGCGGCGGAGCAGGAGGCATCGCTGCGGGTGCAAGGCGAGAGCCTGTGGACCGAGGAGCGGTTGAAGCAGGTCGTCAGCCTCCGCCTGAACGATCGTCCCCTCGTCGTGGTCTCGAACCGCGAGCCGCTGAGCCACGTCTGGCGGGGCCGGCAGATCGAGACCCTGACGCCGGCCAGCGGGCTCGTGACCGCTCTCGAGCCGGTGATGCGAGCCTGCGGGGGGGTGTGGGTCGCGCACGGCAGCGGCGACGCGGACCGGGAGGTGGTGGACGCCCGCGGGACGCTTCGCCTGCCCCCGGGGGACCCCCGCTATACGCTCCGGCGGGTCTGGCTGTCGGAGGAAGAGGAGGCGGGCTACTACTACGGCTTTGCCAACGAAGGGCTCTGGCCTCTCTGCCACATCGTCCACGCCCGGCCAATCTTCCGCCCGGAGGATTGGGCCCAGTACGCGGCCGCCAACCGGAAGTTCGCCGAGGCGGTCCTGGAGGAAATGGCGGGGGCGGAGGCTCCGGTGGTCCTGATCCAGGACTATCACTTTGCCCTCCTCCCGCGCTGGATCCGGGAGGCCCGGCCCGATGCCCGCATCGCGATCTTCTGGCACATCCCGTGGCCGAACGCAGAGGCCTTCGGGATCTGCCCCTGGCAGCCGGAGATCCTGCAGGGGATGCTGGCAGCCGACCTGATCGGGTTCCACACCCAGTCCCATTCGAATAATTTCCTGGAGACCGTGGATCGCGCCATCGAGTCGCGGATCGACTGGGAGCACTTCTCGGTGGCTCGGGGTCAACACACCACCTACGTGAAACCGTTCCCCATCAGCGTGGCCCCCGCGTTCGTGGACGATCCCCCGAAGGTGTCCCGGGAGGTGCTGCTCGCGGAGCTGGGGATTTCGCCCGAGTTCCTGGGCATCGGCGTGGACCGGATCGACTACACCAAGGGGCTCCCCGAGCGGTTCCGGGCGATCGGACGCTTCTTCGAGCGGTACCCGGAACACCGGGAGCGGATGACCTTCGTCCAGATGGCCGCGCCGAGCCGGAGCCGCATCCCGCGGTACCGGGAGCTGGAGCAGGAGGTGGAGCGCACCGTGGAGGAGGTCAATCGGGGGCTCCAGACCAAGCAGTGGAGGCCGATCCTCCTTCTGAAGGCTCACCGGAACCACCGGGAGATCTGGCCCTTCTACCGGTGGGCCGATTTCTGCATGGTCACATCGCTGCACGACGGGATGAACCTGGTGGCGAAGGAGTTCGTCTCGGTCCGGGAGGACGAGGACGGCGCCCTGATCCTGAGCCGGTTCACCGGCGCGGCGCGGGAGCTGCGGGACGCCGTGCTGGTCAATCCCTACGACGTGGACGAAATGGCCGAGGCGATCCGGACGGTGATCGAGATGCCCGCGGCCGAGCGCCGAAGCCGCATGGCGCGCATGCGCCAGGTCGTTCGGGAGCACAACATCTACCGCTGGGCCGGCCACTTGCTGAGCGAACTGTCCCGCTTCCCCGTCGGCGACCTCGGAGCCAGGGAACGCTGAGCTACGTCGCGCCGCACCCCGGGGGCCTCCGCTCCCTCCAAGCACGACTCGGGGCCGAGCTCGAAGCGGGAGCCGGTCTCCTCCTGGTTCTCGACTTCGACGGCACGCTCGCGCCAATCGTCTCTCGGCCCGAAGCCGCCCGGCTCGCCCCTGCGGTCCGGAAGACGCTGGCACGTCTGGCAGCCGCCTCCCGCGTCGGCCTTGCGATCCTCTCGGGCCGGTCCCTCCCCGACCTCAAACGCCGCGTGGGCCTCCGGGGGATCGTATACGGCGGCTGCCACGGGCTCGAGATCCGCGGGCCCGGCCTCCGGTTCCGGCATCCCCAGGCCTCGGTCTTGCGGCGGCGGATTCGCGCGGCGGCGGCTGTCCTCACCCGGGACATCCCGGAGTTCCCCGGGGCCCACCTGGAGTCGAAGGGGCTTGCCCTGGCCGTGCACTATCGGGGCCTCAGCCCGTCCCGGCGGACAGCGCTCCACCGGTGGGTCAAGGGAGTGGCCGCCCGGGCGGCGCTTGCGATCCTGCCGGGCAAGCAGGTCTGGGATCTCGTCCCC
>DASYVA010000175.1 GCA_036000645.1 Candidatus Methylomirabilis sp. | reverse complement strand
GCCCACGAGATCAAGAACCCCCTCACTCCCATCAAGCTCTCCACCCAGCGGCTCCGGAAGAAGTTCACCGAGCGGGCGCCCGACTACGAGCGGGTCTTCGACGAGTGCACCCGGACGATCATCCAGGAGGTGGACGGGCTGCAGGGGCTGGTGGACGAGTTTTCGCGCTACTCCCGGATGCCTTCGTCGGAGCCCCGCCCCGGGGACCTCCACCCCGTCATCGCCAACGTGGTGCGCCTCTACTCGGGACTCGGCCGGGGGATCGAGCTCGTGACCGACCTGGACCCCCACCTCCCGCCGATCACGCTGGATCCGGATCAGATGAAGCGGGCGCTCATCAACCTGGTGAACAACGCGGTGGCCGCCGTCGGGGAGACCGGCCAGGTCACCCTGCGGACGCGGTGGCTGCAAGGGGAGGGGAAGGTGGAAGTGGAGGTGGCGGACAGCGGGGTAGGGATCCCCCCGGAGGACCGGGAGCGGCTCTTCCTCCCCTACTTCTCCACCAAGAAGTCGGGGACGGGGCTCGGCCTGGCGATCGTCTACCGGATCGTCACCGAGCACGGGGGGACCATCCGGGTGGAGACCAACGAGCCGCGCGGGACCCGGATGGTCATGGCCTTCCCGGCCCTCCCGGCCCCCGCCCCGGCCGTCCCGCCGATCCCGAGGTAAGCCGTGGCCCAGGAAGAGATCCTCATCGTGGATGATGAGAAGAACATCCGGGCGTCCCTCACCGGGATCCTCCAGGACGAGGGCTACCGGGTGGCCGAGGCCGAGTCGGGGGAGGCGGCCCTCAAGGCGATCCGCCAGGGCCCGCCGGACCTGGTGATCCTGGACATCTGGATGCCGGGGATAGACGGGCTGGCCACGCTGGCCGAGGTCAAGCGCCTGCACCCGGAGGTGGCGGTCCTGATGATCTCGGGCCACGGGACGATCGAGACGGCGGTCCGGGCCACGAAGCTCGGGGCCTACGACTTCATCGAGAAGCCCCTCTCCCTGGAGAAGACGACGCTGGCCGTCCGCCATGCCCTGGAGGCTCAGCAGCTCGTCCGGGAGAACGTGGCGCTCCGGCAGCGCCTGGAGCAGCGCTACGAGCTGGTGGGGGGGAGCGAGGTCATCCAGAAATTGCGGGAGCAGATCGCGGCCGCCGCCCCGTCCCACGGTCGGGTCCTGATCCGGGGGGAGAGCGGGACCGGCAAGGAGCTCATCGCCCGGGCCATCCACCGCCAGAGCCACCGGGCGGCCAAGCCGTTCGTGGAGGTCAACTGCGCCGCCATCCCGGAGGACTTGATCGAGAGCGAGCTCTTCGGCCACGAGAAGGGGGCCTTCACCGGGGCCACGATGCGGCGCCGGGGGAAGTTCGAATTGGCCGACGGCGGGACCCTGTTCCTGGACGAGGTGGGGGACATGAGCCTGAAGACGCAGGCCAAGGTCCTCCGGGTCCTCGAGGAGCAGACCTTCGAGCGGGTCGGGGGAACGGAGAGCCTCCGGGTCGACGTGCGGATCATCGCCGCCTCCAACAAGGACCTGGAGGCGGAGATCGGGGCAGGGCGATTCCGGGAGGACCTCTACTACCGCCTGAACGTCATCCCCTTCGACGTCTCCCCCCTGCGGCAGCGGCGGGAGGACATCCCCCTGCTGGCCGCCTACTTCTTGAAGCAGTTCTGCCGGGAGTACGGGAAGCGGGAGAAAACCTTCAGCGCCGAGGCTCTCGGCGTCCTCCGGGAGCACGCCTGGCCCGGGAACGTCCGGGAGCTGCGGAACGTCATCGAGCGTCTCGTGATCATGGTGGCCCAGGACCGGATCGAAGCGGAAGCGGTGGAACCGGCGCTGGGGCGCCGCGCCCCTGCCCTGGAGTCGGCCGCCGGCGCGGGGCCGATGGAGATGGCGGCGGACGCCGCCCTCCCCCTCCGGGACGCCCGGGAGCGGTTCGAGCGGGGCTACATCCTGGAGCGGCTCCGGGAGAACGGGTGGAACATCACGCGGACGGCCGAGAAGCTGGGGATCGAGCGGAGCAACCTGCATCGGAAGCTCCGGGCGTTCGACATTGAGGCGCCGCCCGAACGGTGAGGCCCGGTGACGACCGGTGAGGAAGTGGGGCGCCCGGAGCGGGCGGGGAGGCGACCGCGATGCTGATCGGGAAGGGGATCATGGTGCGGGGGGAGATCAGCGGGACCGGGGACCTGCACGTGGCGGGCCGGATGGAGGGAAAGGTGATCCTCACCGGCACGCTGGTGGTGGAGGAAGGCGCCGAGCTGGAGGCCGACGTGCGGGCGACGACCATCGTGGTGGGAGGGCGGGTCCGGGGCAACCTGATGGCCACGGCCCGCATCGAGCTGCTCCCCAGCGGCCGTCTCCAGGGGAACTGTCGCGCGCGGAGCCTGGTGGTTCGGGAAGGTGCCCTCCTGAACGGCAAGATCAACACCGGCGCCGCCGTCGAGCCGGTTACCGGCGATGAGGAGCTGACAGAGCTCGTCCGCCGCGACGAAGCCCGCGCCCCCCTGCGCTGAGCCTCCGTTGCCCTGCCCGCCTTGTCGCCCCCCTCCCCGAGTGCTATCATCGCCCGTGGGCGCGCGTATTCGCGCCCGCAGGAGAGCCGGATGCATGCGTTTGGCTGGTGCGCGAACTGTCACGCGCCGTCCCTCACCCGCCGCCAGCTCCTCCGGGGCCTTGCAGCCGGGGCTGCCGCGGCCCTCCTCCCCCGCCCCGCCTGGGCCTTCACCATCATCAACCCCTCCCAGGAGGAGGAGATCGGGCGCAATGCCCACAAGGAGATCCTGGACCGCTTCGGCCCCCTCGACTCCCCGAGCCTCCAGGCCTTCGTCGCCCAGGTGGGCCAGCGCCTCGTCGAGGAGGCCGAGTATACCGGCTTCGAGTACCGGTTCACCGCCCTGGACGCCCCCGAGATCAACGCCTTCGCGCTGCCCGGGGGGTTCATCTACGTCACCCGAGGGCTGCTCTCGGCCGCCAACAGCGAGGCGGAGCTGGCGAGCGTCGTGGGCCACGAGATCGGTCACGTCACCTCGCACCACGCCGCCAAGCAGCTGACCCGGGCTTTCGGCCTGCAGTTCCTCACCCTGGGTCTCATTGCCCTCAGCCCGGGAGGGCGGGAGCACGCGGGCAAGTGGGCCACCCTCTCGACCGAGCTCTTCAGTCGCATCCTCCTCGGCTACGGGCGCGAAGCGGAGCTGGAATCGGATGAGAAGGGGATTCGCTACGCGTTTCGGGCCGGCTACGACGCCCGGCAGATGGTCAACTTCTTCCGGGTCCTGCAGCTCAAGGCGCGCCTCGCCGGGGTGGCCTACCACGCGTTCAGCGCCACGCACCCCGACACCATCGAGCGCATCGACCGGGCCCGGGTCCTCGCGGAGGTGATCGGGTCCGCTCCCGCCGCCGAGTTGCGCGTCGGGGCGGATGAGTACAAGGCGCGGTTGGAAGGCCTTCCCTACGGGGAGCGGGGGTCGGGCAGACGGCTCCGCATCCACACGGTGGCGCCGGGGGAGACGCTGGTCACCATCGTGCGGCAGGCCTACGGGAGTGAGGCCCGCGCCTACGAGGTGGCCCTCCTGAATGGGCTCAGGCGGGAGGACGCGCCGTTAGTCGCGGGCCAGCGGATGAAGCTGGTGGTGGAGGGGCCTCCGGGCCGCAGCCTCCGTCTCGAGCCGGAGCCGGCGGAGGCCGACCGGTAGCGGTTCCGTCTGTGACTGGGGTGCGATCCCGCCATCCGGCGTCCGTCGCAGGGATGGGGACCCGTGCGGTCCCCTCGGAGTCCCCGCGCGGCGGGCGTTTGCGCCTGCCTCTTTGGCCCTTTCCCATCCCCCCTCTGGCACGAAGGCTGCACACCTGCCTCCCGATCCAATCGTGCGGCGGGAACCCGACGTTCTGGAGTATCGGACCATGCGACTCGGTCAAGCGCTTGTAAAGATGGGCCTCGTGACCTTTGAACAATTGGAGGAGGCCACGGAGCGGCAGGTCTCATGCGGGGGCCGCCTCGGGTCCAACCTCCTGGAGCTGGGGTACCTGAGCGAGGAGGCGCTCGCCAAAGCCCTCAGCATTCTGCACGAGGTGCCGTATGCCGACCCGGCCCGGCTGGAGAAGATCGACCCCCGGGTGCTCTTCCTGGTCGCGGCCGACTTCGCCACGAAGAACCACATCGTCCCCTTCGAGCGGGACCGGAGTGGGGTCTACGTGGCCATGATGGATCCGACGGACCCGGTGCCGCTGGAGGCCCTCCGGAAGACGCTGGGCTGCGAGGTGCGCCCGCGGGTGGCGGTCGAGCTGCGGGTCCTGCACGCCCTGCACCGCTTCTACAAAGCGCCCCTCCTGCCCCGCTTCAGCCACCTGCCGGGCTTCTTCGACGGGCAGCGCGGAAAGGCGAAAGAGGCGAAGCAGGACGTCCAGCGGCTCCTCTCGCAGTGGGAGACGGTTAGGCAGGGGGAGCGCGGGAAGCCGGCCGCCGCGGGTCCCGACCCGGACGCCACCTTCATCCAGCCCCGCGACCGAGAGGCGGTGTGCAGCGCCCTCATGACGTTCGCCGCGACCCGGGTCAAGCGAGCGGCCCTCTTCACCGTCCGGGACGAGTCCGCCTTCGGCTGGCTGGCGGCGGTGCCGGGCCTGGACCCCGCCGCCTTTGCCCTCCTCGAGATCCCGCTCACCGCCCCCTCCATCCTCCGGGATGTGATGCAGCGGCGCGAGTTTTACCGGGGAGCGCTCCTCCCCATCCCGGAGAACCTCCGGTTGGCCGCCGCCCTGGGCGGCCCGTCCCCCCAGGAGGCGCTCGCCTACCCGCTCCTGGTTCGGGACAGGGTGATCTGCATCCTCTAC
>DASYVA010000174.1 GCA_036000645.1 Candidatus Methylomirabilis sp. | reverse complement strand
GGCCGCCACGGTCCCGGAGACCTTGGGGATCAGCTCCACCTGGAGGAGGGGCAGGATGTCCCCGGTGGTCTGGAGAACGTGCCGGACCTGCCCGCGGCGGGCTTCAGCGACGCGGACCGTGACCTCGCGGGCCGGACGGCGGGTGCCCCCCCGGTCCCGCGGCAGGGCGAGACCCCGGTACGCAGCCAGCCCTCCGAGCAGGAGGAGGAGACCGACGACAGCGCCGAGCTGTACGCGCCTCGACATGGGTGCCCTCCGCGGGACCAAGACAGAACGTGCGAATTCTCGCTGAGATCGCCCCGGGGGTCAAGGGACGCGCGCTCGGAGCGGGGCCACGGTCGGGCCAGCGTTATTGGCCTTGACAGGAACCGGCGAGGCTCGCTATCTTCGCGTGGCATTCGATCACACCTGGCCCTCCCAGATCCTCCTCGTGGTTCTTCCAAGTCTGATCCGGCGTCTGCGAGGCCATCCCGCGGGCCGGGAGCATTGGACGGCGGTGGGACCCCATCGAGCACCCCAGCCGCCGCGCGCGCGCACTGCGAGGGGGGTGTTTCTGCCGGGCAGGCGCGGGGGATGCCGGGGCAGGAGATCCGGTGCCGGCACCACTGCTTCTGCAGGCCGTGGGGGCCGCCCGCTGGCCCAGGGCGTCGTCCTGCGGAATGGTTGATCGACCGGCTGCGCCGCCTGCCGGAGTGGGACCGCGGGAAATCATGACCCTCTACGACATCTCCGTCCCCATTCGGGAGGGGATGCCGGTCTGGCCGGGGGACCCGGAGGTCCGGGTCCGGAAGGCCCTGGCCCTCGCCCGGGGGGATCCGGCCAACGTCTCGGCCCTCAGCCTGGGCGCCCACACGGGGACCCATGTGGACGCTCCTTCCCACTTCCTGGCGGGCGGGGTCTCCGTTGACCGGATCCCGCTCGAGCTGTGTGTCGGTCCGGCCCGCGTGGTGGAGGTCCCGGCTCCCGTCGCCATCGGCCCGGCGGATCTCGCCCCGCTGCCGGTCCGGGGATGCGCCCGACTCCTCCTCAAGACGCGAAACTCCGCCCTCTGGCAACGGGAAGGGTTCCAGGAAGACTTCGTGTACGTGACGGAGGAAGGGGCGATCTTCCTGGTGGGGGCGGGCGTCCGGCTGCTGGGCGTGGATTATCTGTCGGTCGAGGGCTACGGGGTGGAGGGGGCGCCGGCGCACCTTGCCCTGCTCCGCGCAGGAGCATTCCTCCTCGAGGGCCTCGACCTCAGTGCCGTGCCGCCGGGGGACTATGAACTGCTCTGCCTCCCCCTGAGGCTGGCCGGCGCCGACGGAGCGCCGGCTCGCGCGCTCCTCCGGAGCCTGCCGTGAAGCCTCTCGTGTTCCCCCGGTGCCCTCCCGCCCGATGATCGCCTTCGGCCCCGAGCGGTGCCGGGACCTGGCCTTCGCCACGGCGCGGGAGTGGCTCGAGACGGACGGCCTCGGGGGCTACGCGAGCGGGACGGTGAGCGGGGCCCACACCCGCCGCTACCACGGCCACCTGATGGCGGCCGTCGCCCCTCCGGTCCGCCGCCACCTGTTCCTCAGCAAGCTCGAGGAGTACCTCCACCTGCCCGGCGGGCCGGTGGACCTCTCCACCAACCTGTACCGGGGCGCGGTCCACCCCCGGGGCTTCGAGCACCTCGTCCGCTTCGCCCTGGAGCCGTTCCCGACCTGGACCTACGCTCTGGGAACCCTCCGTCTGCGGAAGCGCCTCTTCCTCCTGCACGGCTTCCCCACCGTGGTCCTCCTCTACGACCTCCAGGGGGCGGAAGCACCTGTCCCCCTCGAGGTGCGCCCGCTGCTCGCCTTCCGGGACGCTCACCACCTCACCCACGAGAACCCCTTCCTCAACCGGGAGGTCCGGGTGGGTCCCGGCCGGCTCGCCTTCGCCCTGTACGCGGGACTTCCGGCTCTCCACTGCTTCCATGAGGCCGAGGAGTTCGCCCCCGAAGGGCTCTGGTACCGCCAGTTCGAGTACCCCGCGGAGCTGGCGCGAGGGCTCGACGGGAACGAGGATCTTTACAGCCCCGGGGCCCTGACCTTCCTCCTGCGCCCCGGGGAGTCGCGCGCCCTCCTCGCCAGCCTCCGCCCCGATCCACCCTGGGCCCGCCCGGAGGCCCTGGCGGCCGGGGAGATCCAGCGGCGCGCAGGCCTCGTCCTCGGGGCGGGCCCCGATCCCCTCACCCAGGTCCTGACGGTGGCCGCCGATCAGTTCCTGGTCCGCCGGGGGGAGGGGCGAAGCGTGATTGCCGGCTATCCCTGGTTCGAGGACTGGGGCCGGGACACGATGATCGCCCTGCCCGGCCTCACGCTGAGCACGGGGCGCTTCGCCGAGGCCCGGGTGGTCCTGGCCACCTTCGCCGCGGCCGTGAATCGCGGGATGGTGCCCAACCGCTTCCCGGAGGCCGGGAGCCCCCCCGAGTTCAACACGATCGACGCCAGCCTCTGGTTCGTCCACGCCTGCGAGCGGTACCTCGCGACCAGCGGGAACGTGGGGGTGGTCCAGGAGGAGCTCTACCCGGCCCTGGCGGAAGTGATGGGCCACCATTTCGCGGGGACCCGGTACGGCATCCGGGTGGACAGCGACGGCCTGCTGACCGGCGGCGAGGCCGGGGTCCAGCTCACCTGGATGGACGCCAAGGTGGGGGACTGGGTGGTGACGCCGAGGCACGGGAAGGCGGTGGAGGTAAACGCCCTCTGGCACAATGCCTGTGCGGGGATGGCGGCGGTAGCCGCGGCGTGCGGGTTCCCGCGGGACGCCGGCCGCTACCGGGCGGCCGCCGCGGACGCCAGGGCCGCCTTCAACCGGCTCTTCTGGAACAATGCGGCGGGGTGCTGCTACGACGTCGTGGACGGCGAGGCGCGGGATCCCCGGATCCGCCCGAATCAACTGCTGGCCATCAGCCTCCCGGCCCCGGTCCTGGAGGAGGCGCGCTGGCCCTCGGTGCTGGCGATCGTGGAGCGGGAGCTGCTGACGCCCGTGGGCCTCCGGACCCTCGCCCGCGGCGACCCGGAGTACCGGGGTCGCTACGAGGGGGACCAGCGGAGCCGGGATGCCGCCTACCACCAGGGGACCGTTTGGCCCTGGCTCTTGGGTCCCTATCTCACGGCCGCCCTGAAGGTCCACGGCCGGAGCCAGGAGGTGGTGGCGCGCCTGCGAGCGCTGCTCGAGCCCCTCCGGGCGCACCTGGCCGAGGCCGGCCTGAACACGATCTCCGAGATCTTCGACGGCGACCCGCCCCACCGCCCGGGAGGCTGCATCGCCCAGGCCTGGAGCGTGGCCGAGGTGCTTCGGCTCTTGCGGGAGGAGCTCTGGGCCTCCTGAGGAGGTGCACCAGGCCCGGGATCTCCCGCGCGCGCGTGATTTGACAGCCTCCGGCAGGGCGTGCTACGGTGCGGCCGGCTGAGGGCCCGGGACACCCACGGGGAGGGGGCTATGGCGGAGGCGGCCGAGCGGCGGGCACGGCACAAGACGTTCCCCCGCCGGATCGCGCTGAAGGACGGCCGGGTGGCGACGATCCGCCTCATGCTGAAGGCGGATAAGGAGAAGCTCCTCCGGTTCTTCCGGGGAATCCCCGAGGAAGAGCGGATGTTCCTCCGGGACGACGTGACCCGGCCCGAGACGATCGAGGCCTGGGCGCGTGACCTGGACTACAGCACCGTCCTTCCCATCGTTGCCGAGATCGAGGGCCGGATCGTCGCGGACGCGACGCTGCACCGCCGGCCCTACGGCTGGATGCAGCACGTCGCCGAGGTCCGGGTCGTGGTGGATCCGACCTTCCGGGGAAAAGGCCTGGGGCACGCCCTCCTGGGGGAGATCGTCGACATCGCCGGGACATGGGGAATGGAGATCCTGGTCTCGGAGCTGACCCCGGAACAGAAAGCCGCCATCAAGCTGGTCAAGAGCGTGGGATTCAAGCGGGAGGCCACGCTCCGCCGGCACGTGAAGGACCTCTCCGGGACCCCCCGCGACCTCGTCGTCCTCACCCGCCGCCTGACCCAGGACTAGTCCGCGTCTTCAGGAGCGTCTGGAGGCGCGCCACGGCCGCCTCCAGCCGGGCCGCCACGACCTCCGCTTCCCGCCCCGCCCCGCTCGCGGTGACGTTGAGCCGGACCTCCCGTCCGAACGCCTCGGGCCGCGACTTCAGGTACAGGTCGGGGAACTCCTTCCGCACCTCCTCCAGGACGGGGGCCAGGGCCGACTCGTCCCCGCAGTCGGTGGTCACTTCCCGCTCGAGCAGGACCGGATGCCCCGCGGCCGCGGCGACGACGACGACGGCGTGGGCATCGAAGCAGGCCGCCATCTCTGCCGGGACGCCCGGGAGGGCGAGAAGGATGGTCGGAGGGCGCTGGAATCGGATGGCCGGTGCCGCCCCGACGGGGTTGGCCAGGGCCTCGGCGCCGGCGGGGATCCAGGCCATTTTTTCCCGAGGAGGGGAGAGCGCGCCGTCCGCAACGGCACCCGCCTCCGCCAGGGCTGCGTAGCGGGCCGCCACCAGAGCGCGGGCCGCCCGATCCAGCACCAGGGGAACGCCGAGCGCCTCCGCGAGACCCGCCGCCGTCCGGTCGTCGGCGGTGGGGCCCAAGCCGCCCGCCGTCAGCAGGAAGGCGGGAGCCCGGGCGAGGCCGGCCCGAATCTCGCCGGCGATGGCCGTGGGGTCGTCGTCCAGGATCCCCATGCGGGTGACCCGGCCCCCAAGGCTCGTGACCCGCCTCGCGAGCCAGGGGCCATTCCGGTCGGCGGTCCGGCCCGCCAGGAGTTCGCGCCCGATGCACAGGATCTCGACCGCCGTCACGACCAGAGACCTCCTCCGCCGCCTCCAGACAGACGAGCGGCGGGGGGCCGGGGAGCTCGCCTCCCTGGCGGCGCGTTACCTGGACGATCTCTTGGCGGCCTCCGGCGGGTCCGCCTGGGAGGCGCGCCTGCGCCGTGGGACGGCCGCCCTGCTCGCGACCCAGCCGGCCATGGCCCCACTCTTCTTCCTGGCCAACGCCCTCTGGCTGGGACTGGAGGGGCCTGGCCAGGAGGCCGCCCGGCGGGTCGCCGCCCGGGCGGCGCTTGCACGCGCCCGGGCAGTCCTCGCGGCGACCGCTGAGGGCGTGGCGCGGGTTGCGGCGCGCCTGACCGCCGCTGCCCGGACCATCGTCACGATCTCCAGCTCGTCGACGGTCCTGGCCGCCCTGACGCGTCTCGCAGCGGGGCACCCCCTGCACGTCATTGTGGGGGAGGGGCGCCCCGCCCTGGAAGGCCGGCGCCTGGCGCGCTCCGCGGCGCGGGTCGGCTGCCGGGCGACGCTGGTGGCGGACGCGGCGCTGCCCGGGGAGGTCCGGCGGGTAGATGCCGTTCTGCTGGGTGCCGACGCGGTGCTCCGCGGTAGCGCCATCAACAAGGTGGGGACCTACCCGCTGCTCCTGGCGGCCCGCGACGCCGCGGTCCCGTCCTATCTCCTGGCAGACGGGAGCAAGCTGGTCCCCGACCCCCTCGCTCCGCTCATCCGTCTGCCCGTCCGGGACCCGCGGCGCCTCTGGCGCGACTCGCCCCCGCGGGTGGCCGTGGCGCGGACCGATTTCGAGATGGTTCCCCTCTCGCTCCTCTCCGCGGTCGTCACCGACGAGGGGCCGATGGCGCCGGCGGCCGCCGCCCGACGTTGCGCGGCGCTCCCGGCGGCCCGTTTCCTGCGGCAGCTCGCCAGGAGGCGGGGGCTCCGGCGTCAGCGGAGGGCGGAGCGGGACAGGCGGTAGAGCGCCGAGCTGCTCGTGATGAGGCAGTCCCCCCCGGGGGCGAAGGCCAGCCCCACCAGGTTTGCGCCGGCGACGACGCGCCGCGCCCGGTCGGGCCCCTCCACGAGGAAGATCCCCCGCCGTCCCCCTTGCCCGGCGACCACGAAGAGCCGACCGGCGCCATCGAAGGCAAGCCCCTGAGGTCGCTCGAAGGGCCCGGCGTACGGGGCGGCCGATCGGTCCGGGTCCACCCGATAGATCGGGTCCTCGTTCGAGAGCGAGGGGGCGGTGACATAGAGGGCGTCATCGGGGCCCCAGGCGAGGTGGAAGGCAGCCACGCTGGGGGGGATCCAGCAGAAGGGCTCGACGCTCCCCGAGGGCCTGACCCGGAAGACGGTCCCGTCCCGATCCCCGACGTAGAGCGCGCCCTCCGGGTCCGCTGCCAACCCCGTGGCGGTCCCCAAGTCGCTCGCCACCCGCTCCGCCGGGCTCGGGCCCTTCCCCCGGAACCGGTACAGGCTCCCATCGTGCCGGCTGGTAAAGAAGAGGGTCCCGTCCGGCGCCAGGTGCAGCCCCGTGGGGTTGAGGGCGCCCGGAGAAAACGCCTCCCGCCTCCCGTCGGGGTTGATTCGGACCAGCGGGGCAGCCACCCGCTCCCCCCGGCTTCCGCTCACGGTCGTCCAGATGGTGCCGTCGGCGGC
This sequence comes from Candidatus Methylomirabilis sp., assembly GCA_036000645.1. Taxonomy (NCBI): domain Bacteria; phylum Methylomirabilota (SeqCode); class Methylomirabilia (SeqCode); order Methylomirabilales (SeqCode); family Methylomirabilaceae (SeqCode); genus Methylomirabilis (SeqCode); species Methylomirabilis sp. (SeqCode). The sequence continues at coordinate 4,390 of DASYVA010000174.1, read as the reverse complement.
CACGGCAGGGCCCGTGACCGGGTGCAGGTCCGTCGCCAGCCGGAGCCCGACGGCCAGGCTTCCGCCCTCCGCCGACCCGGCATCGGTCTGCACCGTCACGGGACCGCTCGTCGCGTCGGCTGGGATGCGGACGATGAGGCGGGTCCCGGTCGCGATGGTTGGGCGCGCAGGGGCGCCGCCGAGCCGGACCTCCGGGAGGGCGCCCCCGGTCAGCCGCTCCCCGAGGAGGGCGACTTCACCCCCCTCGACCCCCGCCTCGGGCTCGACCGCGAGGATGACCGGGCCCCCTCCCACCCTCATCCTCCCCGTCTCCCCCCGCCCGCCAGGGCGCGGAGGAGGCGCAGATTCCGGCGGTCGGCCCGGACGAAGTCGTCGTCCTTTGGGGTCTCCAGGATCATGGGCATCCCCCGCAGCCGTCGGTCCCGCACGAACTGCCGGAAGCCCTCGCGGCCGATCCGCCCGGCGCCGATGTGTCTGTGGCGGTCGACCCGGCTCCCCCGGTCGCCTTTGGAGTCGTTGAGGTGGATCGCCTGCAAGCGGTTGAGGCCGACCGTGGCGTCGAAGGCCCGCAGCGTCTCCCGATACCCCGCCGCGGTGCGGACCTCGTAGCCGGCCGCGAAGACATGGCAGGAGTCGAGACAGACCCCGAGCCGCCCCGGCTCCACCACGCGGGCGAGGAGGGCGGCAAGCTCCTCGAAGCGGGCTCCGAGCGCTGTCCCCTGGCCCGCCGTCGTCTCCAGGAGGATGCGAACCCGTGCGCCGGGGGTGCGTGCGTGCACGATGTCCAGGGCCTCGGCCGCCCGCTTCACGCCCTCCTCGACGCCCCGCCCCAGGTGGGCCCCCGGGTGGAGCACCAGGTACGGGATCCCGAGACGCTCTGCCCGCTCCGCCTCGAGGCGGAGGGCTGCTGCGGACTTTTGGAAGAGGCCGCGGTCGGGGCAGGCGATATTGATCAGGTAGCTCACGTGCGCCAGCACGGGCGCGATGCCACTTTCCCGCTGCGCCGCCCGGAAGGCCTTCACCTCCGGCTCGGCAAGCGGCCGGGCCCGCCACTGGTTGTTGTTCTTCGTGAAGACCTGAATGGTGTCGCAGCCGACCGCCCGGCCCCGGGAGAAGGCCTCGGGCAAGCCCCCCGCGATGGACATATGGGCGCCGAGGAGGAGGCGCCGGCGTCTCACGGCCCGCCTCCGACCGCCCGCAGCGGACCGGCCCGGCGCCCCTTCCCCGCCCCCTCCAGGATCCCGAAGCGGCAGAGGGCGTAGTCGTAGCGGACCGGATCGGCCGGATCGAAGACCTTCAGGGCCTCCGTGATCGCCTTGGCCATCCGCCAGCCGGGGCTCTTGAGACGCGTGAGCCCGAGCCCCCGCGCCACCCGGGCCACGTGGGTGTCGAGCGGGATGATGAGCTTGGCGGGCGAGACCTCCGGCCAGAGCCCGAGGTCCAGGCCGTCGTCCGGCCGGACCATCCACCGGAGGAACAGGTTCAGGCGCTTGCAGGCGCCGCCGGTCCGCGGGTTCGGGAAGAGGTGGGCGAAGCCGCGGGAGGGGATCCCGGCGGGGAAGACAGGGGTGAAGTCGATCTGATAGAGGCGGTCTACGAAGGCCGTGAGGGCCGGCCGGATGTCCTCGTCCTCCGGGCAGTAGCCGGCCAGGAAGCAGGCCTTCAGGGAGCCGAAGGCTTCCAGAAGCTGCCGGAGGGCCCAGAGGGCGGCGACGACGTCATCGGGGCGGTTCAGGCGGTATCGGAAGGTCGAGAGGCTTTTCCGGTCCCGCCGGGGGAGGAAGCGGCGGACCGCCGCCGCCGGGTGCTCTCCCAGCGCCGCGAGTACCGTCTCGACGGCCCGGGCGAACAGATCCACGCGGCCATAGGCCAGGGAGGCGGCGAGCAGCCCGACCACCTCCCGATCCGCCGGCTCCCGGTAGCGCCGGGGGAACATGAGTGCCGACGTCCGGAGGTAGGCGGCGCCGTACTTGCGCGTGAGGGCCTCCAGCTTCGCCCGGAGAGCGCGGCGCGACGGTCGGCTCATCCGGCCCGGGCAGAGACCCGCCGCTTCCCCATGAAGCCCACGGCGTACGGGCAGATAATGGGGGCCTTGTCGATCTGGCTGTTCCGCTTGGCGTAGGCCGCGATCCGGATGCTGTAGCCGTTGACGGCGCCCGAGATGATCCCCCCCGGGCTGTACGCCCAGCGCTTGGGCCGGCGGATGTCGTTGATGGCTACCACGATCCCCACCGTCCCGTCGGCGAAGAACTCCTGGTCCTCCGTCGAGAGTTCGGTGCTGGCCCGGGCCGGCCCGTACATCGCGTGGGAGTGGTAGTCCCCCACCAGCTCCCAGCGGGAGGTGCCCCGGACCGCCTCCTCCACCCGGGCACTCCGCTTCCAGTCGATGTGGACCTCCCGGAACTTGCGGGTGGCTGTCTGGTAGGGGACGGCAAAGTCCACGAAGACCCGGTCGGGCGTGCTGTGGCCCAGGAGGATGCCAAAGCACTCCCGGCGGTAGACCTCGATGGTCGAGACCAGGAGGCCGATAAAGGCGTTCTCGCTCAGGTACACTTCGACGGCCATGGTGCTTCCGGGCTCCCGCGCATCCGGGAGCGGTGGCGGGCTCGGGGGGGCCCGAGCCAGCCGTAGGTGGCGAGGTCTATCGTCCCGTCCAGGCGAAAGCGCACCCCCTCGGTCTTCAGCCGGGCGCGCTGGCGCTCGGGATGCCCGCTCGCGTAGCCGGGCGAGCAGGCACCCCGACCGTTGAGCACCCGGTGGCACGGGGCGGCCCCGGGCGGACAAGCGGCGAGGGCCCAGCCCACCGTTCTGGCCCAGCGAGGGTCCCCGAGCAGGGCCGCGACCTGCCCGTAGGTCAGGACCCGGCCTCTGGGGATCCGCCGGACCAGGGTGTACACCCGAGCAAAGAAGCTTTCCCTCCTCCGATCGTTCCCCCCCCGGTGCCCTGGTCGGACCGAAGAGGAGGGGGCGCTCCGCCAGGGCCGGGAGCCGGGGATGCGGGGGCGCATAGGACTACGGAGAAACGCCAGGTTGGAGGGTACTTCCGCGGGCGTTGCGTCCGTGAAGAGCCGCGGAGAATCGCCTTTCCAGCAGAGCTAGGATAGCCAGCGGCCCAGGGGGTGACAAGACCAAAAACCTCTCCCCCGGGAAAAATATTTCCTCAATTATCAGAAAATACGATAAAATGAAAATCATTTAGGAGGTCCTATGTCCAGGGTTGTCCTGAAGGGTCGCGGGCAGATCACAATCCCTGTCAAGATCCGGAAAACATTGGGTCTTGGCACTGGGGACCTCCTTGAAGTGGAGGTGAGCCGAGGCAGGATCCTCCTGATCCCGTTACAGGTGGTCCAGCGCCAACGGGAAGGGGAGGAAGGGCGGGCTCCCCAGGAGGCGCAGTGAGGCTCAGGGGGTGCCTGGCGGCGTCAGGGGCTGCGCCTTTCCTGTTGCGGCAGTGGGCGACACCGGCGGCGGCCCCCTGGGAGGGTGAGGAGTGATGGCCGGGTTGCTGGCCGGCCGCGTCGCGCTCATCACCGGGGCGAGTCAGGGGATTGGCCGGGCGGTGGCGGCAGCCTTCGGGAGGGAGGGCGCTACCCTTGCCCTGTGTGCCCGCCGCCCGGCCCCTCTCGAGCAGGCGGCGGCGGCGCTGCGGGAGCAGGGGGTGGATGTCCTTGCCCTTCCGGCCGACCTAGGGAAGGCTGCCGACATCGCGTCCCTGGTGGAGGGCGTGCGCCAGCGTTTCGGACGGCTCCACGTCCTCGTGAACAACGCGAGCCTGCTCGGCCCCATGGTCCCCCTGGCGGAGTACCCTCCCGAGGCCTGGGAGGCGGTTCTGGCCGTCAACCTGACCGGGCCGTTCCTCCTTACGGGCGCCTGCCTCCCGCTCCTGCGGGCGGCCGGGGGAGGGTCCGTCATCAACGTGAGCTCGGGAGTGGGCCGGACGGGGCGGAAGGGCTGGGGGGCGTATGCCGTCTCGAAGTTCGGCCTGGAGGGGTTCACCCAGATCCTGGCGGACGAGCTCCGGGAGGAGGGGATCCGGGTCAACGCCGTCAACCCCGGCGGGACCCGGACTGTCATGCGGGCCGCCGCGATGCCCGGCGAGGATCCGATGACTCTCCCCACCCCCGAGGCCATTACCCCGGTGTTTCTCTATCTGGCGAGCGAGGCCTCCCGGGACGCGACGGGCAAGTCCCTGGACGCGCGGGACTGGATCGGCAAGTCGGTAGGCTCAGCAGGGCGGGCCGCCGGCCCGGGGGAGCGAACCGCGGGATAACGGGCGACCTCCTGAGCCGTTCCGCGCATGCGTCTCGTCACGCCGGGACGAGGCGTGGCGCGGGAGGAGGTGGCCGCCAGGAGGGACCATGCGGATCGAAGAGGAGCTGCAGAAGCTGAT
>DASYVA010000173.1 GCA_036000645.1 Candidatus Methylomirabilis sp. | reverse complement strand
TTCCGCCGGGGAGGGGGGAAGGGGGGGCGATGGGGGACCGGCCGGAGCCGTGGTCCCGGGAGGCGCCGGTGGCAGGGGGGCCGCGGCCGGGGGGGGCAGGGGTGGGCCCAACAGGGAGGGTGAGGGGAGGGGGGCAGCGGTCCCGCCCATGGTGGCGCGGCGCGGCTCGGTCCCCCGCAGGAAGTACTCGGTGACGGCATCGGGGTCCTGCGAATACGTGGGGAGCCCCGTGTAGTAGTTGACTGTGACGGGCACGAGGGGATCCGGCACCGGGAAGGCCTCCGGCGGGCTGTCCTCCACGGCTGCCCGCATGAACCGGATCCAGACGGGGGCGGCGAGCGTGGCGGCGGTCTCCTGGGTGCCGAGGGAGCGGACGGTGTCGTAGCCGATCCAGACCCCCGCCGCCAGGGAGGGGCTGTAGCCGAGGAACCAGGCGTCAGCCGCGTCCTGCGTGGTTCCCGTCTTGGCCGCGAGCGGCCGCTCGAGGACCCGGGCGCCCCGGCCCGTCCCCCGCTCCACCACGCCCTCGAGGACGTGGGTCAGGATCGCCGCGGTGGCCGGGCGCAGCACCGGCTGCCCCTCCGGGTAGTGCTCCTCCAGGACGCGCCCGCGGGAGTCCAGGATGCGCCGGATCGCGTAGGGGGGGGTGCGGATGCCACCCGCCGCGAGCGTCCCGTAGGCTGAGACCATCTCCAGGAGGGTGACCTCCGAGGTCCCCAGGGCGAGCCCCAGCTCGGCCCGGAGCGGGCTCCGGATCCCCAGGCGGTGGGCCATCTGCGTCGCCGCCCCGACCCCGATGGTCTCCAGGAGCTTCACCGCGACCACGTTGATGGAGTGCTCCAATCCCTGCCGTAACGTCACCGGGCCCCGGAAGGTCTGGTCGTAGTTCTCCGGGCTCCATTCCTTCTGCTCCCCATCGATGGTGGCGGGGAAGGACACGGGGGAATCCTCGAAGATCGTGGAGGGGGTGAGGCCCAGGTCAAAGGCGGCAGCATACACAAAAGGCTTGAAGGCGGAGCCGGGCTGGCGGCGGGCCTGGATCGCCCGGTTGAACTTGCTCCGCTGGAAGTCATAGCCACCCACCATGGCCTTGATCTGGCCGGTTCGGGGGTCCAGGGCCAGCAGCGCCCCCTCCATTTCCGGTTCCTGCGCCAGGACCAAGCGGAGGGTCTTCCGGTCGTGGTCCAGGGCCTCGAGTCGGACGAGGACCCGGTCGTCCGGGTGGAACGCTTCCGCCAGCTTGGGCCCCTCCGCCACCCGCATGCCCTTGAAGGGGATTTCCCCGCTGTAGTTCTCCACGGTGACGTGGATCCCGCGGGCCGTGACCCGCTCGATGACGCCCTCCACCACCAGGCCGGGCCGGAGGGGCTCGCCGGGCCGGCGGGGGGTCGCGCGGGCGATGGGGGTCCCCCCGGCCAGGCGGAGGCCCTTCTGCTGGTCGATCTCGTCCAAGCCCTGGGTCAGCGTCTGCTCCGCGGCTCCCTGCAGCCGGAGGTTCAGGGTCGTGTAGACCCTCAGGCCCCCGTGGTAGAGCGCATAGGAGCCGTAGTGCTCCTCGAGGTACTGCCGTACGTATTCCACGAAATACGGGGCGCGGCTCCGGATAGCGGCGAAGGCACGCTCGTCGAAGGGGATCGCCGCCGCCGCCTCCGCCTGTTCCGGCGTGATGAATTCCTCCTCGACCATCCGCTGCAGGACGACCGCCCGGCGGCGGCGAGCCCGCTCCTTGTCCACGATGGGGGAGTAGCTGTTGGGCGCCCGGGGAAGACCGGCCAACATGGCAGCCTCCGCCACGTTGAGCTCGTCCACCGACTTGCCGAAGTAGGTCTGGGCCGCCGCTTCCACCCCGTAGGCCCCATGCCCGAAGTAGATCTGGTTGAAGTACATCTCCAGGATGCGGTCCTTGGAGTACTCGCGCTCGATCTGGAACGCCAGGAGGACCTCCTTGATCTTCCGGGTCAGGCTCTTCTCCGGGGTGAGGAACAGGACCTTGGCCAGCTGCTGGGTGATGGTGCTGCCCCCCTCCGCGAGGCGGAGGGTCCGGAGGTTGGTCAGGAGAGCCCGGGCAATGCCCCGCGGGTCGATCCCGCGGTGGGAGTAAAAGCGGGTGTCCTCCGTGGCCAGCACCGCTTCGATCAGGTAGCGGGGAATCTTGTCGAGGGAGATGAGGATCCGTCGCTGCTCGAAGAAGGCCGCGAACGGCTCGTCCTCGTCGCTGTAGAGGGTCGTGACCAGGCTGGGGCTGTACTGCTCCAGGGCGTCCAGCGTGGGGAGATCGCGGATGTAGGCGGCGAAGACGCCACCCGCCGCGCCCATGCCGATGGCCACCAGAGGGGGGAGGGTCCAGAGCAGCCGCCCCCGGTGGCGGCGGAGAAACTCCACAGCACCTCCTGGCTTGCCGGTATCGCAGCCGGGTCGTAGTATACCAGAGGCGTCGGCGGGGGGCCAAGGCGCGCCCTTTCCCGTTGCGCCCCCCGGCCCGGCGTGCTACAAGGGCCGGATGCGAAGGCCCAGGACGGAGCCATGAGGTGGTCCCCGGAAGAGCAGCTCGGCATCCTCTGCCGGAAGGCGGTCGAGGTGATCGCCCCCGAGGAGCTCCTGGCCAAGCTGCGCCGGGCGAGCCGCACCGGCAAGCCGCTCAAGGTGAAACTGGGGTTGGACCCCACGGCCCCGGACCTCCATCTCGGGCACACCGTGGTGATCCACAAGCTTCGGGAGTTCCAGGAACTGGGGCACGAGGTCATCTTCCTCATCGGGGACTTCACCGGGATGATCGGGGACCCCAGCGGTCGGTCCGAGACCCGGAAGGTCCTGACGGCAGCAGAGGTCCAGCGGAACGCGGAGACTTACAAGCGGCAGATCTTCAAGCTCCTCGACCCCACCCGCACCCGCATCGACTTCAACAGCCGGTGGATGCAGCCCATGTCGGCTCAGGAGCTGATCGAGCTGGCCGGGCGTCACACCGTGGCTAGGATGCTCGAGCGGGACGACTTCGCAGGGCGCTATGCTGCCGGACGGGCGATCGGCATCCACGAGTTCCTCTACCCCCTCATCCAGGGCTACGACTCGGTGGCCCTGGAAGCGGACGTGGAGCTGGGGGGCACCGACCAGAAGTTCAATCTGCTGGTCGGGCGCGACCTCCAGCGGACGTTCGGCCAGGAACCGCAAGTGATTCTCACGATGCCGATCCTGGAGGGGCTGGACGGTGCCCAGAAGATGTCCAAGAGCCTCGGCAACTACGTGGGGATCGACGAGCCCCCCGGGGAGATGTTCGGGAAGCTCATGTCCCTCCCGGACAGCCTCCTCCTCCGATACTACGAGCTGACCACGCCGCTCCCGGCGGCGGAGGTCGAGGAGATCCGGCGGGGGCTGACCGGGGGAAGTCTCCATCCGCGGGAG
>DASYVA010000172.1 GCA_036000645.1 Candidatus Methylomirabilis sp. | reverse complement strand
AGCGGTGGCGGGTCTCGACCTGCGTCTCGCGCGAGGAACGGCCGCGGAGACACGCGGGCCACCCGGTCTTCCGGGTGGCCCTCAGTGCATTCGCGACGGGCGCGGACCTAGGTGGTCGAGGGAGCGGGGACGAGGTCGAAGTTGCGGGCGTACAGGTCGGCGACGCGCCGGAGCTCCTCCGGGGTGAAGTCCGGCCTGCCGGGGGCGGCGGCGAACTCCGCGAGCTGCTCGTCGTTATAGATGTTGGGTAGGACGGTCCCCATCGCCGGCTGGTGGAGCAGCCACTTCAGGGCCGACTGTCCGAGCGTCATCCGGCCGCCGGCCGTCAGGAAGTCCAGCCGGGAAATCTTCTTCAGCCCCTCGGTCAGCCACTCCCGCTTCCGGTGGCTCCGGTGGTCGGAGCCGTCGAAGGTCGTCTCCTCGGTGTACTGGCCTTCGAGGAGGCCGGAGGAGTGGGGGACCCGGGCGAGCATCCCCACCCCCCGCTCTGCCGCGAGGGGGCAGACCGGGGCGCCGATCTGCTGCTCGAGTATATTATAGATGATTTGGAGGCCCGTGATCCTTCGCTCGCCCAGAAGCGCGCGGCTCTCGGCAATCTGCCGGGGATCGATGGCCGGCCCGAGCGTCGCCCCGTAGTGGCGGATCTTTCCCTCCGCCCTCAGGGCTTCCAGGGTGGCAAAGAGGTCGTCCCGCCGGATGGCGTCCAGGCGGGGGTTGTGGAGCTGGTAGAAGTCGATCCGGTCGGTCTCCAGGCGCTTCAGGCTCTCCTCGCAGGCGAATCGAACATAATCGGGCGTCCACTTCTGCGGGAGCTCCTTGTGTCCGCTCCGGTCGGAGGTGTCGCTGGTGTAGAAGTCGTAGCCGACCTTCGTGCTGATGACGATCTGGTTGCGCTTGTCCTTCAGGGCCTTGACGAGGATCGTCTCTCCGAGGCCGTTGCCGTAGGTGTCGGCGGTGTCGAAATAGGTGATCCCGAGGTCGAACGCGCGCTTCAGGAGCCGCATCCCGACCGCCTCGTCCTTGATCCCCCACCAGGTGGTGCTCACCGTCCAGACCCCGAAGCCCACCTCGGAGGCGGTCAGGTCGGTGTTTCCGAAGCGGCGGTACTTCATCCTGCGCTCCTTTCCCTCTTACGGATCATACCACGCCGCTGGCGGCCCCGTCGAGCAGGGCTCGGGGCCGCACTTGCCGTGGCAGTCTGCGCGACGGTGGAGCCGCCTACGCTCCGCCGGCGCGCCGGACGGCGGCCTCGAGGGCCCGCCGGGCCATGACGGTGACGAGGTGGGCCCGGTACTCCGCTGAGGCCACCAGGTCCTCCAGGCACGTCAGGCCGTCGGCCGCCTTCGCCGCCGCCGCCGCGATGCGCTCCGCCGTGGCCGCCCCTCCCTCGAGCGCCGCCTCGGCGGTCCGGGCGCGCGACGGCTTCGCGGCGGCCCCCGTGACGCCGATCCGGGCGCGCCGCACGGTCCCCTTTTCCAGGGTGACGGCGGCCGCCACGCCGGCGACGGCGAAGCGGGAGGCGGGGTGGGGGAACTTGGCGTAGGCGCTCCCGGTCCCGGCGGGCGGCGCCGGCAGCCGGATCTCGGCGATGAGCTCCTCGGGCCGCAAGGCCGTCGTCAGCATGTCAACGAAGAAGTCGCCGGCCGGGATCGTCCGCTCGCCCTTGGGCCCGACGACCCGGACCTCGGCCTCGAACGCCAGGATCGGGGCCGGGTGGTCCGCCGCCGGATCGGCGTGGGCCAGGCTCCCTCCCAGCGTGCCGCGGTGGCGGACCTGAGGGTCGCCGATGAGGCCGGCCGCTTCGCTGAGGGCCGTGAAGCGGCGGCGCAGCACCTCCGAGGCGGCGAGCGCCGCGTGGGTCACCATGGGGCCGATCCGGACGGCCCCGTCCGCCTCCCGGATGGCTGCCAGCTCCGGGATCCGCCCCAGGTCGATGAGGGCGGCGGGCCTCGCGAGACGGAGCTTCATCAGGGGCAGGAGGCTGTGGCCCCCCGCCAGGACCTTCGCCTCCTCGCCCTTCTGCGCCAGGAGGGAAACCGCCTCCTGGAGAGTCCGGGGCCGATGGTACTCGAACGCCGCCGGGATCATCGCCGTCCCTCCCGCGCGCTGCTGCCGGCCTTCGCCGCCCGGATGGCGCGCCAGATCTTCTCGGTCGTGAGGGGCATGTCCAGCTCGCGGATCCCCAGCGGGGCGAGGGCGTCGAGCACGGCGTTGACCACCGTCGGGGTGGCCGCGATGGTTCCCGCCTCTCCCACCCCCTTCGCCCCGAGCGGGTTGACCGGGGACGGGGTGACCGTCCGGTCCGTCTCGTAGGACGGCAGGTCGTCCGCCCTGGGGACCGCGTAGTCCATCAAGGAGCCCGTGAGCAACTGCCCGTGCTCGTCGTACACCGCCGCCTCGTAGAGGGCCTGCCCGATCCCCTGGGCGATGCCGCCGTGGACCTGTCCGTCCACGAGGAGCGGGTTGATCACGTTGCCGCAGTCGTCCACCGCCACGTACCGCTCGAACTGCACCTTCCCGGTCTCGGGGTCCACCTCCACCACGGCCACGTGGGTGCCGAAGGGCCAGGTGAAGTTGGGCGGGTCGAAGACGGTGCTGGCCTCCAGGCCGGGCTCGATCTCCGGGGGGAGCGGGGTGGCCAGGTGCGCCGCCCCCGCCACCTCGCGCAGGGTCTTCGCCCGGTTCGGATCGCCCTGGACCGCGAACCGGTTGCCGTCCCAGGTGACCTTCTCCAGCGGAGCCTCGAGGAGGTGCGCGGCGATGGCCCGGGCCTTCTCCCGGACCTTCTGGACGCTGAGGTAGACCGCCGTCCCGCCGACGGCCGCGCTGCGGCTGCCGAACGTGCCGGTCCCGAAGGGGACGATCTGGGTGTCCCCGTGCAAGACCTCCACGTCCTCCGGGCTCACCGCGAGGCCGTCGGCGACGATCTGGGCGTAGCTGGTCTCGTTTCCCTGGCCGTGCGGCGAGCAGCCGGTGAGGACGGTGACCTTGCCGCTGGCGTGGACCCGGACCGTGCCCAGCTCCCAGCCCCCGCCCCCGCCCCCCGCGGCCGCCAGGCCCTTCGAGGGACCGACGCCGCAGACCTCGACGTAGGAGGAGATCCCGATGCCGAGCAGGCGCCCGTTCTTCCGGAGCTGCGCCTGCTCCTTGCGCAGCGCCTCGTAGCCGACGAGCTGGAGCGCCTTCTCCAGGGCCGCCCGGTGGTTGGCGCTGTCGTAGGTGACGCCGGTGGCGGTGGTGTAGGGGTAGGCGTCAGCCGGGATGTAGTTGCGCCGGCGGACCTCCGCCGGGTCCAGGCCCAGCTCCATGGCGATCCGGTCCACCGTCCGCTCGAGGACGTAGCAGGCCTCGGGGCGGCCGGCGCCCCGGTAGGCGTCCACCATGGCGGTGTTGGTGAAGACCCCCCGCACCTCGCACGCGATCACCGGGATCCGATAGGCCCCCGACAGCATGATCCCGAAGAAGGCGGAGGGGATGGCCGGGGCGAAGGTGGAGAGGTAGGCCCCCAGGTTCCCGATGCACTTGCACCGGAGCCCGAGGATCGTCCCGTCCTTCTTGACGGCGGCCTCGATGTAGTCCACCCGGTCCCGCCCGTGCGTCGTGGCCTGGTAGTTCTCCCGCCGGTCCTCGATCCACTTCACCGGCCGCTGAAGCTGCATGGCCAGGTGGGCGACCAGGACCTCCTCGGGGTAGAGGTAGATCTTGCTGCCGAAGCCGCCCCCCACCTCCGGCGCGATGACCCGCAGTTTGTGCTCGGGGAACCCGAGGACCATGCCGAGCAGGGCCCGGATCAGGTGCGGGGCCTGGGTGCTGGTCCAGACGGTCAGCTCCCCGGCCGCCGGCTTGAACTGGGCCAGGACCCCCCGCGGCTCCATCGCGTTCGGGATCACGCGCTGGTTGACCAGCCGCAGACGGACGACCCGGTCCGCCTTCTTGAAGGCCTCCTCCACCCCCTGCCCGGGGAAACCCCAGGCGAAGGCCGTGTTGTCCGGCGCCTCGTCGTGAATCGTGGGGGCGCCGGGGGCGAAGGCCCGCTCGCAATCCGTGACGGCCGGGAGCGCCTCGTAGTCCACCGCGATCAGGTCGAGGGCGTCCCGGGCGGTGTACCGGTCTTCGGCCACGACGGCCGCCACGCGGTCTCCCACGAGGCGGACCCTGTCCGTCGCCAGGACCGGGTGAGCCGGGGTCTTCAGCCCCGGCAGATTCCAGCCGCACGGCATGGTCCCCATCTTCCCGGCGATGTCCCGGCCGGTCAGGACCGCGATCACCCCCGGGTGGCGGGCCGCCTGCTCCGTCCGGATGCCCGTGATCCGCGCGTGCCCATGGGGACTTCGGAGGACGGCGCAGTGCAGGATCCCCGGCAGGGGAATGTCATCCACGTAGGCCCCCTGTCCCGTGATGAGGCGGGGGTCCTCCTTCCGCTTGAGGGGCGCCCCGATGTATTTCATGGCTGTCTCCTCAGCGCCCGGCGCCGGCCGCGCGCTGCACCGCCCGCACGATGTTGTGGTAGCCCGTGCACCGGCAGAGGTTCCCCTCGAGGCCGTGGCGGATCTCCGCCTCCGTTGGGTTGGGCCGCTCCTTCAATACTTGCACCGCCTGGAGGATCATCCCCGGGGTGCAGTACCCGCACTGCAGCGCGTGCAGCTCCCAGAAGGCCTCCTGGACCGGGTGCAGCCGCCCGTTCTGCTGCAGCCCCTCGATCGTGGTGAGCTCGGCTCCGTCCGCCTGGACGGCGAGGAGCGTGCAGGACTTCACGCTCACCCCGTCCAGCAGGATGGTGCAGGCCCCGCACTGGCTCGTGTCGCATCCGACCTTCGTCCCGGTGAGCCCCAGGACGTCGCGGAGGTAGTGGACCAGGAGGAGCCGCGGCTCCACCGTGTCCTCCCGCCGCCGCCCGTTGACCGTGAGCGCGATTGGCAGCTTCATGGCGTTCCCCCCTTACATCCCGAGCGCGCCGCGCGCCTCGTCCATCACCGCCCCCGTGATCCGGGGGTATCCCCGCTCCCGGGCGAACTGCTCGATCCCCTTCTTGGCCATCCCCCGGACGAAGCCCGGGATCCGGTTCAGCCGCTCTGCCGCCTCGTCCGTCCAGAGGGGGCCGTCCGGCGTCCCGTCTTCCTCCCGTCCGACCCCCGATCCCATCGCCGCCACCATCCCGCCGAAGGGGCAGCCCGGTCCCGTCCCGGTGTCGCCGCTCGCATCTCCTTCCCCCTTGCCGCTCCCCAGGGCCGAGGTCAGGAAGCCGAGCGGCTCCGGCGGACCGGCCGGTCCTCCCAGGCGCACGTCCATGGACTTGATGAGCTGGGTCTCGAACGGGTTGGTCAGCATGGCGACCTGCCGCCCGCAGGCCGGACAGGAGAAGACGGCGGTGATCGATCCCGCCTCCGGGCCCCGGGCCGACTCCAGGGCCATGGGCGCGTCACAGGCGACGCAGAGGAACTTCATCCCTCACCCCTCGCGGGCGCCTCGGCCGCCCGCCACTCCACGTAGGCCCGCACATCGGCCGCGAGCTGCGCCAGCGCAGCGGCCGCAGGGGCCTCCGGATGGGCCAGGACGAGGGGCAGCCCCCGATCCGCCGCCGAGGCCAGGCGGGGGTCGAAGGGAACCCGCCCGAGAAACGGGATCCCCACCGCTTCAGCGACCGAGGCCGAGTCGGCCCCTCCGGGAAAGCCGCTGGCCTCGCCGCACCGGGGGCAGGGCCCCGGCGCCATGTTCTCGAGGAGCCCGATGAGGGGGGCCTTGAGGACCTCCCGGGCCAGCGCGATGGCTTTCCGCACGACCAGGTGCGAGAGGCCCGTCGGGATCGTCACCACGATCCCCCCGCTGAGGTCCGGCAGGAGGCCCGCCAGGTTGGCCATCCGGTCGCTCCCGGGCGGGAGGTCCAGGAGGAGGAAGTCCAGGGCGCCCCACTCGACGTCGCTCAGGAACTCCCGGAGGGCGTTCACCTCCATGCTTCCCCGCCAGAGGTAGGCCTCGGTCTGTGAGGGCCCCTGCCAGGTGAGGGGAGTGTCGTCGCCGGCGAGGAAGAGGTCCATCGAGACGACTTTCACCCCGAGGGGTCCCACGGCCGGCAGGACCCCCCCCTCGCAGAGCACCGGGCGCACGCCCCGTACGCCGAGCAGGGTGGCCATCGAGGGGCCGTTCAGATCGGCGTCCAGGACCGCGACGCGCTGCCCCGCACGGGCAAGGGCCACCGCCAGGTTGGCCGTCACCGTACTCTTCCCGACCCCTCCCTTCCCGCTCAGGATGGCCACCTTGTGCCGGACGGCGGCCATCCGGCGCTTCAGGCGCGCCTGGTGGGCTTCGACCTGCCCGGGAACGTCGCTCCCCCCGTCCCCCGGGATGTCCTGGTAGCGTTTCACGGGCTCCCTCGGCGCTCCGGCGCTGGTCCGAGCTGCCACGCCGCCCGGGCGACGATGGCGGCCGCCGCCACGGTCACCAGGAAGAAGACCCAGGCACCGGCCGCCATAGGGATACTCACTCCGCCGGGAAGCGGGACCGGTCCGCCTCCCGCAAGGGCCACGCGCAGGACGCCGTACGCCCGCAGCGCCATGAGGAGGACCAGGAGCCGGGCAAACCACTTGGAGCCGCGCCAGAGGAGCCAGGGGAAGAGGACCAGGACGACGGCCCCGATCCCGAACCAGACCCAGGCTCCCCGGCCCATCGCGCGCGGGCTCGCCCCGGCGGCCGCCAGGGTGAGGGCGCCGGCCATGTACAGGATTCCGTACGCCAGGTAGGCCAGGGCGGCCTGCCGGAACTTCTCCTGCCCCCCGTTCATCTCCCTCTTCGCCCGCGCGAGACCCTCCCTCCTCGGGCGCTTCACTCGAGGGCCGTTTCGCCCTCCGCCCTCTGAGTCTGCCGGGTCATCTCGGCCATCATCTCCCGGGCCTCGGCGATGGCCTCCTCGGCGACCGCCAGCGTGACGACCGCCACCCCGCGCTTGGCTGCGAGCGCCTCGATCTTCCCCCGGGTGATGTCCCGCATGAACCCGGCCGGGACGCGCGTGAGGCGCGCGGCGGCCTCCTGGCTCCAGGGGAGCGCTCCGGGGGCGGTCACGTTCGCCCCGGGCCTCGGGCTGAGGCCCTCCGTCTCCTCCCGGGTCTCCTCCACGACGGCGGCCGCGAGGTCGCGCGTGATGCTGGTCAGTTTCCGGATCCGGGCCGACTTCTCGATGCGGGCCTTGGCCCGGCGGCGCTGGTAGCCTGACGGGACGGTCCGGAGGACCTGGCGGGCCTCCTCCGTCCAGGCGAGCTTGACGCCGTCGAAGGTCTCCTCTTCCGTCAGGGCCCCCTCCTGAGTGGCCAGCGCTTCGACCGCCGCCCTGTCAATGACCTGGAACGTCGCGCCGGGGGCCTGGCAGACGGGGCACTGCACGGGCCGGGCCGCCTTGGCGATATAGCCGCAGCGGCTGCAGAGGGCCGTGACGCCCTCGGCCCGCCGGACGGCGTCAATGGCCAGGTCCAGCGCCGCCTGCCGCATCGTCTCCTGGGTCCGCTTCGGCATGAAGAGATCCATCACCGCCTCGATGACCGAGTTGGTGATGACCGAGTGGCCCCGCTCGATGGCGTAGCGCAGGACCGCGGTCCGGGCCAGGCCCCGGACGAAGCCGGGCACCCGCTCCATCCGTGCGGCAGCCTCCTCCGTCCAGGCGATGCTCGCCTCCGCCTTCATGTCCATGGGGGGATAGTAGGTCCCGCTGGCCAGCAGGACGTGGCAGGGGGCCAGCCGGACCAGATTCTCGGTCGTGCTCCCGATGTCCATGCCGGGTGCGCTGTGGACCCCCACCCGGCCCACCACGAGCAGCCAGGGCCGAGCCTTCCGGACGTACTGGAGGATCTTCTCGAAGGCCTTCCCGTCCAGGAGGGTGATCTTGAGGTCCACTCCCTCCTCGGCCGCCACCGCGGCCGCGACCTCCAGGTGGGACTGATAGATCTTCGCCAGTCCGGTATCGATGACCTCCTCGTGAAGCTGTTCCTGCTCCTTGAACTTGAACACGCGGGAGGCGTCGGCCGAGAGGACCCCCACGATGCTGTTGAACATGGCGTAGTGGAGGTAGGGGTCGTAGACCCCCACCGCCTCCACCGCGCGGCTCGTGGCCTTCCCGAGGGCGAGCGCCACCCGCAGCCCGTGGTACGATTGCGGGCTCCCGTCGATTCCGACCACGATGGACCCGTTCGCCTGCTGCTCCCAGGGGGCGGTGTTCCGCACCACGAAGAGGTCCCGCTGCACCCGCCGCATGACCCGCTCGGTCACGCTGCCGAGGAAGCTGTCCTTCACCGCTCCCAGACCTAAGGCGCCGATGACCACCAGGTCGTAGTCGCTGCCGGTAATGTCCTCCACCAGGGCCTGGTAGTTCTTCCCATCGAACGTCTTGCGGGCGCACCGGACGGACGCCGCCTCGCACTTGCGCTGGAGAACGTCCAGGTAGGAGTCGGAGATGAGCTGGAGGCCCATCGTGATGAGGGAGTCGTGGATCTTCCGTTGCTTCTCCAGCTCCTGCTCGTCCTGGTACTCGGCCGGGAGGGTGAACTCCATCTGCCGGAACCGGTAGTCGTGCATCCGGGCGGCGTAGACGTGGCTCCCCGTGACGGCGGCACCGGAGGCCCGGGCGAGGGCCACGGCCACCTCGCAGGCGATGTTGGAGTACTCCGAGTTGTCCACCGGGACATAGAGGTGGCGGTACGGGGTCATGGGGTGGGAACTCCTCTGTGGACCGGGGCTCCGCCCGGCCCCGGCACGCGTGCCGGGTGCGCGTTAGGACGGGAGGGGGATCCGGAACTCGGTGAGGAGCTGGGAGAACCGCTGTCCGTTGATCAGTTCGATGGGAGGCCCCTCGAGACGCTTGGCGACCTCCTCCACAAAGTAGCCGGTCGTGATGAGGATCCCCTTGGTGGCCCGCTCCCCCTTCACCGTGTCGGCCAGGGCCGAGACCCGGGACGGGTGGATCGGCTCGTCGTCCTCCGCCAGGATGCAGTGGACCAGGTAGTCCCCCCCGGTGACCGGTTGGGGGTTCACGGCCTGGATGTCCAGCTCCCGCTCCGAGGGGCGGACCACGCTGTCCACGACCAGGCCCATCTCCTCGAGCAGCTTCACGCAGAGGCGCTCGAACTCGGGCATCGCGAGACCGGCGATGCCCGCGGGGGGCGACCCCCGGTCCCGGTAGAAGTCCCTCTCCATGACGACGGGGGCCTTGCGGGACGAGAAAATGATGAGCCCGATCAGGAGAAATCCCAGGAGGACGGCCACTGCCACCAGGCCAAACATGGGCGGCCTATTTGATCATGTCGTCGTAGATCTCGTCCTCCC
>DASYVA010000171.1 GCA_036000645.1 Candidatus Methylomirabilis sp. | reverse complement strand
GCCTGCCGATCATCCGCCCGATCGCCCCGTACCCGGCAATCCCCAGTAGCCGGCCCTCGAGGTAGTGAGGGAGGAAGGGGGCCCAGCGCTGCCTTGCCTGCTGGGCGAGGACCCGCGGGACCCCCTGGCTCACCGCGAGGAGATAGGCCAGGGTGTACTCTGCCATCCGCTCCTCGAATACCCCGACGGCCCGGCAGAGGGGGACCCCCGCCGGCAGGGGGCCCCGCAGAAACCCCTCCACGCCGGCGGAGGCTGCCTGGATGAGACGGAGCCGCCGGGCGCCGGCAAACGCCTCCGGAGGGATCTGGTAGCCGAAGGCGACCTCCGCCTCCGGCATCTTCCGGAAGACCTCGGCGCGCGACCGGCAGAAGAGGAATCGGGCTCCCGGCAGGGCGCGGCGCAGGAGGGCTGGGTACCGGTCACTCTGCTCCGGCGTGTAGACGAGGATCGCGGGACGGCGGAGGTCTCGCGGCATCGGGATCTCCCCCCGCCTCGCCTCAGGCTGCGGTCGTCCGCGCCGCGGCCTCCCGGACGAAGCGCACCAGCATCTCGAAGTAGGCCCGGCCCCCCACCACGTAGGTATCGTTGTGGCCGGCCCCCGGGATGACCTCGAAGCGCTTCGGGTCGGGGGCGGCGGCGAAGAGGCGGCGGCCCATCTCGAGCGGGATGATCTCGTCGTGCTCCCCGTGCAGGAAGAACATGGGGCAGCGGACCTTCCCGATGAGCGCCAGGGAGTCGTAGGTGGGCGCCCCGGGGGGCGGCGGGGGTAGAAAGGGGAAGTAGAGGCGCATCACGTCGGCGCTGGACGTGAAAGCGGCTTCCAGGATCACCCCCGCGCACCGGTGCTGCGCCGCCACGTGCACCGCGAGGGCCGTCCCCAGCGAGCGCCCGAAGAGGATCAGGGGCAGGGCGGGCCCCGCCGCGCGTGGCGCAACGGCCTGGTAGGCCGCGTCGGCGTCCAGGAAGGTCCCAGCCTTGGAGATCTCCCCCTCGCTCCGCCCATACTCCCGGTAGTCGAAGAGGAAGACCGATACCGGCACAGCCTCCTGCAGGAGGACGAGGTTCTCCAGGCGGTGGGAGATGTTCCCGGCGTTGCCGTGGAACCACAGCCAGGTGGCGACCGCCTGGGGATGGGGGACCCACCACGCGTGCAGGCGCACGCCATCGGCCGTCTGGAAGAAGACATCCTCGAAGGCGAGGCCCGCGTCGGCCGGGGTCCCGATGAAGCCCCGCTCGGGGAAGAAGACGGTGCCCTTCTCGGGGAACATGGCGCCGTCATTCTCCGGGAGGGGCTGCGTGGTGTCAAGGTGACGCCGGGCCTGTATAATGTGGCGGACCCGGCGCCTTTGCGCTCGCGGGTCGGGGAGAGGCAGGACCGTGGCGACGGCACACACCCTGGAGGTTCCCGTTCGCGGCATGGACTGCGTGGAGTGCACGCAGCACGTGAAGCGGGCCATCGCGGCCTTGCCGGGCGTGGAGGCCGTGACCGTCCTCCTCTCGGCCGAGAAGGCCGTCGTCCGGCTCGACCCGTCCCGGGTGGATCTGGCAGCCATCTGCCGGGCGGTGGAGGGGGCGGGGTACGCCGTGCCCGCGGCGCCTGCCGCCCGCCCGGGGCCGGCCCCGGGCGGACCGTTCGCCCGCCGCATCCTGGGCCTGTTGGGCCTCCTCTTCGGTGTCGTCCTCTTCGTCGTCGTCGTGGGGGAGTGGCTCGGCCTCCTCGAGGCGGCCACGCGGCGCGTGCCCTGGGCGCTCGGAGGCGCCCTGGTCCTCGTGGGGGGCTTCCCCGTCTTCCGCAAGGTGATCCGGGCCACCTTCAGGGGACGGGTCATCGCGCATACGCTCATGACGGTGGGGGCTCTGGCTGCGCTCGCCGTTGGCGAGTGGGCCACGGCAGGGGTCGTCGTGTTCTTCATGCATGTGGGGGACGCGGTCGAGACCTTCACCGCCGGGCGCGCCCGCCGCGCCGTGGGGGACCTGGGCGCGCTCGCCCCCCAGATGGCCCGCGTCGAACGGGGCGGCACGGAGCGTGAGGTGCCGGTCGGCGAGGTCCGCATCGGGGAGATCGTCGTGGTCCGTCCGGGGGAGCGGATCCCGGTGGATGGCGAGGTCGTCGGGGGGAACGCCGCTGTGGATCAGGCGACGATCACGGGGGAGGCGATGCCGGCCGAGGTCGGCCCGGGGACCCGGGTGTTCGCGGCGACGCTCGTGGGGCTGGGGGCGCTCCGTGTCCGCGCCACCCAGGTGGGGCCCGAGACCACCTTCGGCCGGGTAGTCCGGATGGTGGAGGAGGCGGAGGCCAATCGGGCAGAGGTACAGCGCCTGGCGGACAACTTCTCGGGCTACTACCTCCCGGTGGTCGCCGCCGTGGCGCTCCTCACCTTCCTCCTCCGCCGCGATCCCCTGGCCAGCGCCGCGGTCCTGATCGTGGCCTGTTCCTGCTCCTTCGCCCTCGCGACCCCGATCGCGATCCTGGCCTCCATCGGCGCCGCGGCCCGGCGCGGCCTCCTGATCAAGGGGGGCAAGCCCCTGGAAGCGCTGGCCCGCGTGGACGTCCTGCTGCTGGACAAGACCGGCACGCTGACCCTCGGTCGCCCCCGGATCACCGATGTCCTCACGCTGGGGGGGATCTCGGAGAGGGAGGTGCTGGCCCTGGCCGCCTCTGCCGAGCGGTACTCGGAGCATCCCCTGGCGGAGGCCGTCCGGGGCGAAGCCCGGGAGCGCGGGCTCGCCCTGCAGGACCCCGAGGCATTCGAGGTGGTCCTGGGCCTGGGGGTGCGGGCCCGGGTCGGGGGCGCGGCGATCGCCGTGGGAAACCGCCGGCTGCTCCCGGCTGCGTCTTCCATCCCCGGCGTCGCCGCGCTGGAGGCGCAGGGCAAGACGCTCCTGTTCGTCGCGCGCGACGGGGGGCTGATCGGTCTCCTGGCCGCGGCCGACACGTTGCGCCCGGAAGTACCGGCGGCCTTCGACGCCGTGCGTGCCCTCGGGATAACCCACATCGAGCTGCTCACCGGGGACAACGAGCGGACGGCCGCCGCCCTGGCCGACCGCCTGGGGGTCCGCTACCGCGCCAACCTGCTCCCCGAGGACAAGATCGCGGTCGTCAAGGACTACCAGCGGCAAGGGCGCGTCGTCGCCATGGTGGGGGACGGAGTGAACGACGCGCCCGCGCTGGCGCAGGCTGACGTGGGAATCGCGATGGGCGCGGCCGGCTCCGACGTGGCCATGGAGGCCGGCCACATGGCACTCTTGCGCGAAGACTGGACGGGCGTGCCCACCCTGTTCCGCATCGCCCGCCGCACGATGAAGGTGGTGAAGGGGAACCTGATCTTCACCGGCGCGTACAACCTCGCCGGTCTGTCCCTGGCGGCCCTGGGCCTCCTGCCGCCCGTCCTGGCCGCGGCCGCTCAGTCCGTGCCCGACCTGGGGATCCTGGCCAACTCCTCCCGCCTCCTCCGCCAGAGGTAGAAGCCTCGTTTCCGTCGGGAATGGGCCCGCTGCCGCTCTCAGGGCGTGGCGCGTTCGGCTGAAGGCGGACGGAGATGGGGGAACTCCCGCTTGAGGAGGGCAAGGAGCACGTCGGGGACGTCGGTGATGATCCCGTCCACGCCCATCCGGATCAGGGCCCGCATGCTGGGCTCGTCGTTCACGGTCCAGGGGATGACCCGGATGCCACCCCGGTGGGCCCGCTCGAGGAGCTCCCGGTCTACGAAGCGGAACGTGGGGGACCAGACCGCCGCCCGGGCTTCCCGCGCCAGGAGGTCTGGCCGGATGGGGCTGCCGGTGCTGGTGAGGACGACGGTCTCGATGGCGGGATTGAGCTGGCGGACCCGGAGGGCGGAGCGGTGGTCGAAGGACTGGACGGTCACCCGGTCCGTCAGCCCGTTCTGCTCGACCAGGCGGACGACGGTCCGCTCGAAGGCCTCGCCGTCATCGCCGATGTGGTGCGGGTCGAAGGGGACCCGCTTGGTCTCGGCGTTGAACCGGACGCGCCGGCCGTAGGCGCGGTCGGCCGTCCGGCCGTAGGCGGCCACCAGGTCGAAGACTTCCTGCAGGGTTGGCACGCGGTAGTCGCCTCCGGCGATCTCGCCCCGGAAGGCCGGGTCTTGCCGGGGGAACTCCTGCTGCTTCACATCGCAGACGTACCCGCGCTTGAGGTCCTGCAGGGTGAGGTCGGCGATGGCTGCGGGGAGGTCCGGGGCCACCCTCCGGCACTTGCCCGCCGTGAGGGTCGGGTCGTGGAAGACCACCACCTGCTGGTCCCGCGTGAAGTGGAGGTCGAGTTCGAGGGTGTCCACCCCGAGTTGCAGGGCCCGCTCGAAGGCCGGGAGGGTGTTCTCGGGAACGAGACCCCGCGCCCCCCGGTGGCCCTGGACGTCGAAGGTCGGGAGGCGACCGCTCCGGGGCCCGTGCGGGCCGGCGGGAGCGGGAGGGGCGGTTGCGAGCGGGAGGCAGAGGGACGCCAGGAGGAGGACGACCGGAACGGCGGGCTGCCGGGGGCGCATCTCGGGTTCTAGGCCTCGCCCACCACCTCGCCCATCCGGCTCGTGTCGTAGCCGCCGAGGGCGGCGACGGCGGCGCGGAACTCCGGGCCGCGGATTATCGCGAGGAGCGGGGCGAGGAGCGGGGCCTCGGCGTGCATCCGGGGAATCACGAGATCGTAGCGCTCCTTCAGGAGGGGGACGAAATCGAGCTCGAGGGCGCGGGCGGCCGCCAGGATCCCGAGGCCGCAGTCGGCCGCCCCGCTCCGCACTGCTGCCGCGACGTTCAGGTGGGTGTACTCCTCGCGGGCGTAGCCGGCGATCTTCGCGGGCGGGATCCCCCGCTGCTTCAGCTGGTAGTCGAGCAGGATGCGGGTCCCGGAGCCCCGCTGCCGGTTGATGAACTGGACGTCCGGGCGCGTCAGGTCCTGGAGCGTCCGGATGCCCTTGGGGTTCCCCTTGGGGACGATGAGCCCCTGATCCCGGAACGTCAGGTTGACCAGGACCGTTGGGACCGTGGCCAGTGTCTGGCGCACGAAGGGGAGGTTGTACTCGCCGGTCGCCTCGTCGAGGAGGTGGGCACCAGCCAGGTGGGCCTCGCTCCGGGCGAGGGCGGTGAGCCCCCCCAGGCTCCCGACGTTGGCCGAGGCGAGCGTGAGATCGGGGTGGCGTTGCTTGAGCCACGAGGCGAGCAGGTCCAGCGTGAGGTCATGGCTCCCGATCGCCACGATGGTCCGGGCGATCTCCTCGGGATCACGGAAGAGTTCCACCGTGACCTCGGCCCCGGCGTGCAGGCCCTCCGTCCCTCGGGGGATTTTCACGCACCCGTCGGCCCGGACGAGGGACATGATGATCCCGGCCCCGCGGGAGAGCGGGGTCGCTACGACCTTGTCCCCGACCTGCCCCACCTTGACCCGGAGGAACTCGTCCTCCCCCATCGGGGAGAGGACCTTCCGGGTCAGGATCGCCCGGACCGTGGGCCGGCTCGGCAGGGGCAGCCCGAGCATCCGGTACAGGAGGGGCCGGCCCAGCAACTCGAAGGTGACGACTGCCGAGACCGGGTAGCCCGGGATCCCCAGGACCGGCTTTCCCTGGGCGATCCCCAGGATCACCGGATGCCCGGGCCGAATCGCGATCCCGTGGACCAGGACCTTCCCCAATTCCCCCACGGCGGCCGCGGTGAAGTCCTCGGAACCGGCAGAGGACCCGGCGTTCACGACGACCAGGTCGTGCTCCTTGAGGGCCTCCCGGATCGCCTCGAGGACGCGCGGGTACTCGTCCGGCACGATGGGGAACCGGGTCGGGATCCCGCCCCATTCCTCCACCTGGCCGGCCAGCATGAGGGAGTTGTACTCGATGATGTCTCCAGGCCTGACGGCGGTGCCCGCAACGACCAGCTCCGTACCGGTGGGGAGGATGGCGACGCGCGGCCTGCGCCGGACGAGGAGCGTGGCGCACCCGCAGCCGGCCGCCGCCCCCAGGTCCACGGGGCGGAGGCGGTGGTTCTCCGGCAGGATGAGCTCCGTCGCCACCATGTCCTCCCCCATGGGCCGGACGTGGTACCAGGGGGCGACGGGACCGACGATCTCGACGGCCTCGTCCCCTACCGGCTGCAGCGCCTCCAGCGGGATGACGGCGTTGAAGCCCTCGGGGATCGGGTCCCCGGTGTCCACCCAGCGGGCCCGCTCGCCGAGCGTGAGGCGGATCGGACTCGTCTCGGAGGCGCCCCGGGTGTCGCTCGCCCGGACCGCCACCCCGTCCATCGCCGCCGCGGGGTAATGGGGGGAGGAGAGGGCGGCCCAGACCGGCCGGGCCGTCACGCGCCCCAGGCACTCCGCCACCGGCAGGGCTTCGCCCGCCAGGCGGGCGCAGGCCCCGACCTCGTCCAGGGCGGGGAGGAAGCGCCGGACCGCCGCGTCGAGGGGGATGTCCTCCAGGTAGACCTTCCGGCCCCTGAGGGGATGGGCCACTCTGCGGCTCCTCAGAAGAGGCGGACCGTCACCCGCTCCCCCGCCGGGATCCCGCTCGCATCCGCCGGAACTTTCACGAGCCCGTCGGCCCGGACCAGCGTGAAGATCAGGTTGGACTTGCCGAAGACCGGCTCCGCCGTCAGGACCCCGTCCTTCGTGGTCAGGCGGACCGGGACGTAGTCCTCCCGCCCCGGGATGGAGTTCACGTTCTTGCCGAGGAGGGCCGCCACCTCGGCCCGCCGGGGGAGCTCGCGGAGGCCGAGGAGGGCGGCGATGGCCGGGAGGACGAAGAGGCCGGCGATGACGATGGCGGAGACGGGATTCCCGGGCAGCCCCACGACCGGCTTGCCCTCGACCAGGGCCAGGATCGTGGGCTTGCCCGGCTTGATCGAGAGGCCGTGCACCAGGACGCCGGGGCGGCCCAGGCTGTCGATCACCTTCGCCGTGATGTCCCGAATGCTCACGGAGGATCCGGCGGAGAAGACCGCCAGATCCCCCTCCGCCATGGCCCGCTGCGCCAGCGCCCGGAGCGGCTCCTCCCGATCCGGCGCGATGCCCAGGGGGACCGCGATCCCCCCCGCCTCGCGGACCATCGCGCTGAGGGTGTAGGTATTGATGTCCCGGACCTGGCCCGGCCCGGGCTCCCGGTCGGGCGGGACCACCTCGTCCCCCGAGGAGACGATGGTGACGCGGGGACGCCGGCGGACCCGGACGGCCGTGATCCCGACGGCCGCCAGGCCCCCGAGGTCCTGCGCGCGCAGCCAGCGCCCCGCCGGAAGGAGGATCTGCCCCTTCCGGACGTCCTCCCCGACCTGGATGACGTTCTCCCCCGGGGCCGCCGGCCGCACGACCTCGATCGTCGTGGCGTCCACGGCCTGGGTGTGCTCCACGATGACGATCGCATCGGCCCCCTCGGCCAGCATCCCGCCCGTGTGGGCCTTCGCCGCCTCCCCGGGGTTCAGCCGGACGGTCGGCGCCTGCCCCATCGGGACCTCGCCGACGACCTTGAGGTAGGCCGGCAGGCCCTCCGTGGCCCCGAACGTGTCCTCGGCCCGGACGGAGAACCCGTCCATGTTGCTGCGCGAGAAGGCCGGTAGCTCCATCGGCGAGGCGACCTCCTCCGCCGTGACCCGCCCGAGCGCCTCCGCCACCGGGACCACCTCCGTATCGGGCAGCGGCGCGATCCGGGGCAGGAAGCGAGCGGCGGCCTCGTCGACCGAGAGGACCTGGAAGAGTTCGGGCATCCCGCGCTCCCCTCCGGAAAAGGGTGGTTCCGAGTAAAACAGGGGGCCAGGGGGTTGTCAAGGTCGCGCTGGCGGCGGGGCCGAGGGAAAGCAGTTGCCGCGGGCC
>DASYVA010000170.1 GCA_036000645.1 Candidatus Methylomirabilis sp. | reverse complement strand
GTCAACAGCGCGGGGGAGCCCGGGGAAGGGGCCTGAGAGGAGCCCGGCTCGATTCGCCAGCCAGCCCGCCGGCCGAGTGGCCGTGCGGGCTTTGGCTTCATGGGGCTTGCGGCCGGCGTCCCTGTCGGCGTGGGTCCGGGGGATAAAGGAGGCGGGACGCATCCTCTCCATTGACAGCGCCCCTGGGGAGGGATAGGCTTTCCACGCTGGCCCGCCGGTCGGGGGGCAGGCGATGGCGACGGGATTCTTGGAGGGCCTCCACTGGCCATGAGCTGCCGGGGGAGGCCCTTGTGTTTTGAGTGGGCGCGTGGCCCGTGCTCCAGACCGATCGTGTCCGTGGGCGGGGGAAGCGAGGGAAAGAAGGGGGGGAAGGAAAGATGGAGCGACTCCAGCAGATGACGGCGGCGCCCCTGCACCTGATGGACAAATTTCGCCAGGAGCTTCTCACCATCCTGGACGAGCGAAGGCTGCCGATCCAGGAGCAGCAGAATCGGATCAATCAACTGCGGGAGCAGATCCGCCAGGAGGGAGATGGGCAGCTCGACGCCTTCGACCGGGAGTCCCAGGAAATGGAAAAAGACCTCTTGCGGAAACTGGAGGAGCTGAAGGAAATGCGGACGCGAGCCTCTCTGATCCGGCGGGTCTTTGGCTCCATGTTCCGGCCGGGCTAGACGGCTCGTATCCTGGGGCAGAGGGGCGAGCCGATGTACTTCAAGCAGATCCTGGACGAACGGTGTGGGTGCGCGTCGTACCTGATTGCGTCCCGCCAGTCGCACGACGCGGCCATCATCGACCCGTCGCTCGATACGCAGCAGTACGAAGCCCTGTTGCGGGAGCGCGACTTCCGGCTGCGCTACGTGATGGATACCCACATTCACGCGGACCACGTGTCGGGCGCCGGGCAGCTTCGGGCCAGGCACGGGGCCGACCTCTGCCTGCACGAGGCGGCCCGGGTGGCCTACGCGTTCCGCCCCCTCAAGGATGGGGAAGAGTTGCCGCTGGGGCAGTTGCGCCTGCGGGTGTGGCATACGCCCGGGCATCGCGCGGAGCTGGTCTCGATCCTGATCGTGAACCCGCCGCGCAGCCCGGAGCCGTCCATGGTGCTCACGGGCGATTCGCTGCTGGTGGGGGACGTGGGGCGGCCGGACTTCGGGGGGGGCGACGCTGCCGCGCAGTATGAGAGCCTGACGCGCCTGCTCAGGCTGCCGGACTGGGTGGCGGTTTTCCCCGGCCACTTCGAGGGGCCGTGCGGGAAGGGGATGTGTGGCCGCCCCAGCACGACCATCGGCTTCGAGCGCCTCTACAATCCGCTCGCGCGCCTCGATCGCAACGGGTTCATCTCCACCCTTCTGGATGGCGTACCCGCCCGCCCCCTGAACATGACCGCCATCGAGGCGACCAACCGGGGGCTGGCCGACATGCCGTGGGCGATGCTGAGCGGCACCCCCGCCGTCCGGGAGATCGACCTCGATGCCCTGGAAGCCCGTCCGTCCGATGCGGTCGTGCTGGATGTCCGCGAGCCGGAGGAGTACGCCCACGGCCATGTTCCCGGGGCGGTCAGCCTGCCCCAGGCGGACCTCGCCTCACGGCTGGCCGAGGTGCCGCGGGATCGTCCCGTGCTGACGCTCTGCGAGCGCGGGATGCGCTCCCTTCGGGCGGCCCAGTTTCTCCTCCAGGTCGGCATCGAGCAGGTGGCGAGCGTGAAGGGCGGGACGGCGGCCTGGCGGGCGGCGGGCAAACCCCTCGCCGTCGGCGACACCAGCGTGGAGAAGTCCCGCGTCACCGAATCCGAGTGGACCCACGCCGGCGCGCGGAGCAGCTATCGCATCTAGGGCGGCAGCCTCCCGCGCTGCGGGGGGGTGCGGACAATCCCGGTCGCGGGCTACCGCTTCTTCTGGCCGCCGAGGAGCTGCTCCAGGGCGCTTCCCACTTCCTTTGCTGCCTCGCCCGCCGCTTCCACGCCCTGCTGGGCCAGGCCGCCGACTCCCTCGGCCACCTCCCGGATGCTCACCCCCAGGCGCTCGCCCAGGGCGGCCGCGACGCGGGTGGCGAGACCCTCGCTGAGGGTGAATCGCGGGTTGCTGACATCCCCCTCGATGACGAACTCCACCGCGATCTTGTTCTCCTTGTTCTGCAGGAAGGCCACGACCGCGGCGCGCGGCACGCCCATGAACGTGTCCGACGCGCCCCGGGCCGGGACGAACTCCAGGTCCGAGAGCACCATCTTCCCCGGCGCCCGGAGCCGGTTCTGCTTCACTTCGGATTGCAGGTCCAGGTCCAGCGTGCCTTTCTGGACCCGCGTCTCTGCGGCCCGGGTGAGGTAGGGCTGGAGCGCCACCAGATCCACGGAGCGGAGCTGCGTCTGCACCGCGGAGTCCCTGCTGCGGAGCTCGGCCCACCCCGCGATGCTCGCGCGCCCATCCCGCTGGATCCCCTTCACCACGGCGGTGAGGTCAAACCGGGTCCTCCCCGCCAGGGTCGGGGCCACCACGTCGCGCACCGTCGCCCGGATCTGTTCCAGGCGGGTCTTCAGCGGCGGTTGGCTCACGGTGGCGTCGA
This sequence comes from Candidatus Methylomirabilis sp., assembly GCA_036000645.1. Taxonomy (NCBI): domain Bacteria; phylum Methylomirabilota (SeqCode); class Methylomirabilia (SeqCode); order Methylomirabilales (SeqCode); family Methylomirabilaceae (SeqCode); genus Methylomirabilis (SeqCode); species Methylomirabilis sp. (SeqCode). The sequence continues at coordinate 2,558 of DASYVA010000170.1, read as the reverse complement.
ACAGCTCCACCACGCCCTCCTGCAGCGTGATGCGCGCGATGGCGACCGGGCGGGGCGCCCGGCCGGCGCCCGCCGGCCGGTCCGCCGGCGCGGCCAGCAGGCTCGGGATGACGCGCAGCGCCCCATCCCGCGTCCGCCACGCGGAGAGGTACGGTCTGACGACGGTGATGGACCGGACGCGGATCCGGTCCGAGAAGAGGCTGCGCAGGCTCGGCACGATCCGGACCCGCTCGGCCCGCAGCGTGTCCGCCGCCGGCCACCCCTGGGGGCCCTTGATGCGGAGCCCCTCCACGACCACCCCGGACCACCCGACGCGGAGGTCCTGGAGCTCGCTCCCAGGCCCCAGGGCTTCCGCGACCTTCCCCTTGAGAACGCCGGCGGCCATCCGGAATCCGACCGCGCTGGCCACGAGGAGGACGAGGAGCGCGACGAGGGCGATGAGGCGCCACCGCTTTCCCTTGCCGTTGCCCATGCTCACTCCCGAGTCGTTTATGGTTGCTGGCAGAGCAGGGGGCATGCCGGCACGCCGGACCGGTGGATGCCCGGGCCGGGACTCTGCCAATCCACGCGCAACGCGGGAGTCCATAGCTCGCACGAAGGCCGGCCGGTGTCAAGGCGGCAGCCGCGCGAGCGGTGGCCGCGTATCGTGTGGTGAAGCGGCGTGGGGAGCGAGCCCAGGGCTACGCGGCGGGAGCGGGCGGGGCGGAGGCCGGCTGCCGGCGCGCGACGGGCAGGAGGGGCACGGCCCAGGTGAAGATGGTCAGGGCGGCCAGCGCGGCGCTCACCGGGCGGGTGAAGAACTGGGTCAGGTCCCACTGAGTCTTGATGACGCTCACCATGAAGTTCTGCTCGACGATGGGCCCGAGGACCATGCCTAGCACGATGGGCGCCACCGGGATCCCGTTGGCCTCGAAGAAGTAGCCCAGGATGCCCATCGCCAGCATGAGCCCGACGTCGAAGAGGCTGTTGTTGATGGCGAAGGACCCGACGATGCAAAACATCAGGATGGCCGGCATCAGGATGTTCCGGGGCACCCGGAGCATGGTCCCGCTGGCCTTGATCGCCAGGTAGCCGAAGGGGACCATCAGGAGGTTGGCGAGGATGAAGGAGAGGTAGACCGCGTAGACCAGCTCCGGCTGCTGCTCGAAGATCATCGGGCCGGGGCGCAGGCCCTTCATGAAGAGGATGCCGATCACGATGGCGGTGATGGAGTCCCCCGGGATGCCGAAGACGAGGGCCGGGACCCAGTCCCCGGCCAGGCAGGCGTTGTTCGCCGTGCCAGCGTCCACGATGGTCTCGATGGCCCCCTTGCCGAACTTCTCCGGCTCCCTGGAGAACCGCCGGGAGACGGCGTAGGCGATCCAGGCGGCGATGTCGGCCCCGGCCCCGGGCAAGATGCCGATGAAGACCCCGATCACACCCGAGCGGGCCATGTTGGTTTTGTACCGCCAGAGGGTCTGGGCCACGCCCCGGAAGATGCCTTCCGCCTTGACGCGCGCGATCGGGTACTGGAGGTGGGCGCCGGCCATGTTCCGGAGGACCTCCGAGACGCCGAAGAGACCGATCATGGCCGGGATGAAGTTCACTCCGCCGAGGAGCTCCACGCTGCCGAAGGTGAACCGGGGGTAGCCCAGCGTGATATCCAGGCCCACGGTCGAAAAGAAGAGGCCCGCGAGGAGCGCCAGGCCGGCCTTGAGGGGCTGCTGGCTCGCGATCATCACGGTCGCGCTCAACCCGAGCCCGGCGAGCCAGAAGTACTCGAAGGAGGTGAACCGGAGCGCCACCTCGGCCAGCAGCGGCGCGGCGACCATGAGGACCACCGCCCCGAAGAGGCCGCCCACGGCCGAGCTCACCACGTCCACCCCGAGCACCAGCTCGGCCTTCCCCTGTTTGGTCAGCTCGTAGGAGTCGTCGGTGTACGCCGCCGAGGAGGGGGTCCCCGGGATCCGGCCCAGGGCTGCCGGGATGTCGCCGGCGAAGATGGCCATGGCCGACATGGTGACGATGGAGACCCGCGCCGAAAGGGGATCCATGAAGAAGGTGAAGGGGACCAGCAGGGCCGCGGCCATGGTGGCGGTGAGTCCCGGGATGGCGCCGACGAAGAGGCCGTAGATGCTGCATACGATGATCGTGAGCAGGACTTTCCCGCTCGACAGCATCACCAGGGCGGCCTGGAGCTGCTCGATCATGGGCTCACCACCAGAGGAGGCCGAGGGCGAGCGGCACCCGCAAGATCTTGGCGAAGAGGAAGTGGACGATGGTGGTGAAGACCGCGGCCACCAGGAAGGCCTTCGGGAAGGGGACCTTCAGGCGCCACATGATCCCGAGGAGGACGGCCGCCCCCATGAGAAGGAAGCCCAGCCACTCCACGAGCAGGATGTAGGCCAGGACGCCCACCAGCACGACCAGGGCGTTGAGGAAGCCGGGGTTGCGGTGGAGGGACCGCCAGGCCCCCGCGTCGCTTGCATCCCGCGCCCAGAGCCCCCGCAGGCTCAGGAGCCCGCCGAAGGCGGTCATGAGGGTGGCGAGGATGCGGGGGAAGAGGGCCGGGCCGGGAT
>DASYVA010000169.1 GCA_036000645.1 Candidatus Methylomirabilis sp. | reverse complement strand
TCTTCACGTTCTCGTGGATCATGGTGTGGTGGGTGATGTCGTAGACCCAGGTGTCGTAGGCGGCTTTCGTGGGGAGCTCCCCGTGGAGGAGGAGATAGGCCACCTCGAGGTAGGTGCTCCGCTCGGCCAACTGCTCGATCGGGTAGCCCCGGTAGCGGAGGATCCCCTGGTCCCCGTCGATGAAGGTGACCCGGCTCTGGCAGGAGGCGGTGTTCATGAAGGCCGGGTCGTAGCTCAGCAGGCCGAAGTCATCCGGGGCCACCTTGATCTGCCTGAGGTCCATCGCCCGGATGGTCCCGTGGGTGATCGGGAGCTCGTACCGCTTGCCCGTCCGGTTGTCGGTCACGGTCAACGTCTCGGCGCTCATGGCGGCCTCCTCCCCTGGGGGTGGGAGAGACACGTCAGCCGGGCGGCGGGGCCGGGGCCCGCCCTGCGCCCGGAAAGTCGCTGCAGAAAAAGAGTGAAAGCCTCCGGGATGGGCAGCGAGGAAGGGAGGGCGCCGGTACAGCCGTCGGGTCGCCCTGGACCGCGATAACCCCCGCCTTGTCCTAAGAGTGCCACGGGACGCGCCCGGAGTCAACAGGTCGCCCCAGACGAGCGGGAGCGGAAACTGGCCTGCAATTGACACCCCTTGCCGCCCCGGGATAGAGTCGGGTGGCCCGGAGTTCCGAAGAGTCCGCAGGGGGCGAAGGAGGAGAGTCATGAGCGCGAGGGGAAGGCAGCGGGGATGGCTCGTGCTGGGGCTCGTCGCCGCGGTCGTGCTGGGCGCCATCGGGGAGGCAGCGGCCCAGGCCAAGTATCCGAACCGGCCGATCCAGTTCATCTGTCCCTGGGCCGCGGGGGGCGGCACCGACCGGATCGCCCGGATCGTGGCCACGCTGCTCGAGCGGGAGCTGGGGCAGCCGGTGACCGTGGTGAACCGGACCGGCGGCGGCGGGGCCGTGGGGCACACCGCCGGGGCCACGGCCGCGACGGACGGTTACACCCTCACGATCATCACCATCGAAATCACGCAGATGCACTGGCAGGGGCTCACCCCGGTGACCTACAAGGACTACACGCCGGTGGCCCTGCTCAACGTGGACCCCGCGGGGGTGCAGGTGGCGGCCAACGCCGAGTGGAAGAGTCTGAAGGAGTTGCTCGGGTACGTGAAGGCCAACCCCGGCAAGCTGAAGGCCTCCGGCACGGGCAAGGGCGGCGTGTGGGACATCGCCCGAGCCGGGATGCTGAAGGCGGCGGGGATCCCCGTGGATGCCATGCCGTGGGTGCCCAGCACCGGCGCCGCCACCGGTCTGCAGGAGCTGGTGGCGGGCGGGGTCCAGGTGGTGACGGCGAGCCTCGTCGAGGGCCGCCCGCTGATCGAGGCCGGGAAGGTCCGGCCCCTCGCCCACATGGCCGACGCGCGCGACCCGGTGTTCAAGGACGTTCCTACCCTCAAGGAGCTCGGCATCAACTGGACCATGGGGGCCTGGCGCGGGATCGCGCTGCCGAAGAACACCCCGAAGGAGATCACGGAGGTCGTCGAGCGGGCCGTCGAGAAGGTGACCAAGAGCCCGGAGTTCGCCAAGTTCATGAAGGACAACGGCTTCGGGGTGCTCTACAAGCCGTCCGGCGAGTTCGCCAAGTTCCTGGCCGCGCAGGACGAGGCAATGGGCAAGCTGATGAAGGAAGTCGGCTTGATCCAGTAGCGTTGCGTCGGACCCCATGAAGATCAGCGACACGGTGGTGGGCGCCGGCTTCGTTGCAGCCGGCGCCCTGATTTTCACCGCCACCCTGACCTACCCAACCCTGGAGGGGGGGCATCCCGGCCCGGCCCTCTTCCCCCGCA
>DASYVA010000168.1 GCA_036000645.1 Candidatus Methylomirabilis sp. | reverse complement strand
CGGAGCCTCCGCCCGCATCCCGATGTCGTCGCGATAGAAGGTGATGTCGAGGGTTCCCACGGGAACCTCGACACCCTCGATCCGGCGCAGCTCCTCCGCCAGGCGCCGGGCCAGGTCGTCGCCCCGGGCGGCGATGCCCACGAGCGCCACCTCTCCCGCTCCCTTGTTCCGCTCCAAGATCTCGTGGGCGATCCGGGTGACCGCCCGCCGGATCTCCGCGGCCTCGAGGAGCTGCCCGCGGGGCTTAAAGACCATGGGGCCTCCCCGCCCGGCGCCCGCGGGCGCCCTCGCGAAGGAGGCCGGAGAAGGGGAACGCTCCGCCGGCGTGCTGCGGAGCGCGCGCGTTGCCGCTGGTCAAACTCTCTGCTCCCTTCCCGGCCTCTCGGGACCGGTCCTTAAAGGGGAAGTCCTTCGGGAGATGATACTACGGCGATCAAGCGCGACCAACAGAGGGTCGATGCCGCTAGAAGTCAGCCCGCGTGGCGGTCGACATGGGCATCGATCCGCGCCGCGAGAGCATCTATCCGTTGCCCCTGGGCATCGATCCGCTCCCCCTGCGCCCGGAACCCCTCGCGCATCTCGGCGCGGAGTTCAGCGATCTCCGAGCGCAGCTCGACGAACTGCCCCCGAAACTCCACGCGAAGCCCGAACAACGCGGCGACCAGCGAAGCGAGCGTCGCCGCCATGAGACCGATCGCGGCCCACGCCACACCGACCATCGTCGAGACTGTAGCAGCCCCCTGCGACACGGAAGCGAGACGCTCCGGCGAGCGCGGGGAGTCGGACCCGTTCGCTAGTCGACTCGGACCCTGATAGTCCGTGATTGAGCGGCCAGGCAGACGTGCCGGTGAGGGTGTCGGCCACTGATCGTGGTGATCACCCGGGAGAAGTACCGGCCGGTCCGGAAGACTCTCTTCCGCATCGAGTAGTTCCCCTCCGAGTCGCTGATGTCCCGGGCCACGACACCCCGGCCCACGCGGATCAGTTCCACGAGCTCGAAGTTCTCGCAGCTGTGTCGATCGGAGATGATCCGCCCGAAGAAGCGGACCCTCGTGCCGGGATCGACCACTCCCCTGGGCCTACGATGGATCGTGATGGTGCGGCTGGCCTCGAACTCATGGGCCGACGCCGGGACGGAACCGCCCAGGGTCGCCAGGAGCGCCGTGCCCGCAAACGCCACGACCAGCAGCTTGGAGCGCAGGTACCGTCTCACGGGCTCCTCCCTCTCCGTAGTGTGCATTTAGGCTAGGCCAGGACCGTGGACCGATTCAAGTCGTTCGAGGGCAAGGGAAGCTCCTCAGCCAGGGCTTCTGCGTCCGGGACCGGCGCCGTGCCAGCGCGGGCGGCGCCTGAGCCGCTCGAGGCCACCCGTGATCGGGCCAGGGTTCGGGTTCGTCGCGGACGGCCTTGGTGGCGGCGGCGGCGGACTCGGCGACTGGCCCTGGTCCTGGGCGTGCTCGTCATCGGCGCCTTGGCCGGCGACGCCGTCCTGGCCGCCCGGCAGGCCGCTCGGAGCCTGGAAGCGGCCCGCTCGTACCTGGAGCAAGCCGCGGACCGCTTGGTGGAGGGCCGACTGGAAGCGGCGGCCGCCTCCTTCGCTCAGGCCAGGGAGGCCGGCGGGGATGCCACCGGCGCCCTTCGGCGGCCCGGTGCCTTCCTCGTGGGGTCGCTGCCCCGGCTGGGGGACGACGTTCGGGCGGTTCGGGCCCTCGGACAGGCCTCGGTCCTCCTGTCCGAGGCCGGGGAGCACGTGGTGGAGGCGGCCGGGGCCGTCGGTTGGGACGGGGACCGGTTGCCGGGGATCCGCCCCGGCGGGGTGGTCGAACTCGACCTTCTGGGACGGGCCGAGCCGGGGCTCCGGGCTGCCGCCGAGAGATTCCGCCAGGCCTCCGTGGTGCTGGACTCTGTCCCGCCGGAGGGCCTTCACCCCAGGATCGCCGACGCCCTGGACCAGGCCCGCGGAGCGCTCCGGGAGCAGGCCCAGGTGGTGATCGCCGGCGCGGAGCTCACCCGGCTGCTCCCCTCGTTCCTCGGGGCCGAGGCCCCCCGGAGGTACTTCCTGGCCATCCAGAACCTGTCCGCTCCCCGGGGGAGCGGGGGGTTCCTGGGGCACTACGGGATCCTGGAAGCCAACAACGGCCAGATAAGCCTGGGACGCCTCGCGCCCGTGCAGACCCTCGGCCGGGTCCCTCCCGTCTCCGCCTCTCCCGACGTCGAGGCCCGCTACGCCAGGCTGGGCGGGGTCACCCACTTCATCGCCGCCAACTACTCCCCCGACTTCCCCACCTCCGCCCGGGTGCTCCTAGAGATGTGGGAGCGGAAGACGGGAGAGCCGCTCGACGGGGTGATCGCCGTGGACTCGGTGTGGATGTCCTACGTCCTGGGGGCCATCGGTCCGGTGCGGACCCCGGCGTGGCCCGAGCCCCTGACGGCCGAGAACATCAACCGCATCGTGAACCGGGATACGTTCCTGCTTCCCCAGCCCCTTTCCAACCAGGCCCAGGGGGCCATCGGAGCGGCGCTGTGGAAGGCAGTCCTCCAGGAGCCCCCGCCCACCCGGGGATTCGGAGCGGCCATGGCCCGGTCCCTGAGGGAGCGGCACCTTCAGATCTACGTCCCGAACCCCGAGGAGCAAGACGCGCTCCGCCGGCTGGGTGCCGGCGGGGAGCTCCGGCTGGGGCGGTTCCCCCTTCTGGTGGTGTGGCAGGACGCCGTCAACAACCGAGCGGGGTACTTCGCCGAGAAACGGGTGACTCACCGGATCACCCTGGAGGCCGACGGCTCCGCGGAGGTGCTCACCGAGGTGACCCTGGAGAACACCGCCCCCGACCACCCCCCTTCGATCCTCCTCGGCGATGGGAAGTCCGGCGACCCGGTGGGGTACTTCGCGGCGTTCGTCAACGTGTACCTGCCGGAAGGAGCGACGGGAATGCTGACCGAGGTGACCGGGGGACCGACCCTGGGCCTGGTGGAGGAGGAGTTCGGCCATGGGGTAGTCACCGAGCTCCTAGGGGCGCCGGCGGGGGGGACGGCTACCCTAAAGGTCACCTACCGAGTGGCGGAGGCGGCCACCGGGGAGGGCGAGCGGGGCCTCTTCCTGCAGGTGATCCCGCAGCCGGCCCTACGCCCGGACCTGGTCACGGTGGACGTTCGAACCCCGCTGGCGGCCGAGATCCTGAGCGTCCGTGGCCTGGACACGAGTGGGATCTCCGCCCGCTACGTGGGCCATCCCCAGGTCCCGGTGCCCCTGGCCATCCGATTTGCCCTATCCGGAGGCTGAGGCGGGCCCCGGGAAATCCCTAGTCCCAGTCCCGCCCGCGGGGTGTACCCTTAGGTGGCGAAGGAAAGGAGCCTCGATTGGTCGCGTTC
>DASYVA010000167.1 GCA_036000645.1 Candidatus Methylomirabilis sp. | reverse complement strand
CGGCGGACCACGGCCCCCTCGATGCCGGGGTAGAAGTCGCTCCCGGCCTTGAGCTCCACGAAGAGGCGGGCGCGCCCACGCGCGAGCGTCACCACCTCTTCCAGGGTCGGGATGGCGGTCCCGGCGAAGCGGGCACCGAACCAGGACCCCGCGTCCAGGCGCTTGAGGTCGGCGAGCGTGTGCCTCCCCACGAAGCCCCGGCCGCTCGTGGTCCGCGCGAGGGTGATGTCGTGGATGACCACGATGGCGCCATCGGCGGCCAGGTGCACGTCGAGCTCGAGCGCATCCGCCCCCGCGGCCAGCGCGGCCTCGAACGCCGGCAGGGTGTTCTCGGGAGCGTCGGCCGAGGCGCCCCGGTGCGCGATATTCAGGACCTGGCCCACGCTCGGCTTCCTCCTGTCCGGTGTGGTCCGATAGCCTCGCTGACGCCTCTCCGCGTCGCCGTGCGTACCCGTCACCCGACGGCCCGGAAATGACAACCCCGGCTGGAGCGCAGCCTTGCGGCACTGGCCCGGGCTTTGCTATGCTCCCTGCCCCGGAGGCATCTATGGCTCGCCAGCGGGACAGTTCGCCTCGCCTCACGGCCGCAGGCCGCGGTGCGGTCCTCCTCCTCGCGGTGCTCCTGGCCCCCCTCGCAGCAGGGGGGGCTCCCTCCGGCCTCCTCCCCATCGAGAACCAGGTCCGCGAGGTCCGCGAGCGTCCCCTCCTCGCCCACACCGTCACCGGCCTGCGCGTGAACTCCACCCTCCCCCTCTACGAATTCCTCCTCGCCCGTCCTGACATCACCGCCGCCCTTGCCCGGGCGGTAGGGGCCGCGGGGTACATGGTCTCACCGGACGGGGAGAACGGGTACCGAGGGGAGGACGGCAAGGGGGCGAAGGGGTACTTCGTCCTGGTGGAGCAGGGAGAGGGCCGGCGCGTCTACTTCGCTCAGGGGACCTACGACAAGCCCCTCCTTCCCACGATCGCCGGCCGAATGGTCCTCGTGCTGGAGTACCGGTCGAACGGAGCGGCCGCTCCTCTCGAGACCCGCCTGGAGGGCTTTGTCAGGATCGACACCCCGATCGTGGGGACGCTCGCCAAGCTCGCCCGCCCCCTGGTGAGGCGGGCCATGGACAAGAAGGTCCGCCGCCTCTTCGGCAAGGTCGCCCACCTCCTGGATGCCGCCTCGGCCGACCCCTCCGAGGCCCTCCGGCGGCTGTCGGAGGAGGGCCCCCGATCTCCCGAGGACGTGGAGGCCCTCCGGCAGCTCCTGGAGGCTGAGCACGCCCGCCGCCGGACCGCCTCCAGCTAGCCCGGCCCCCGCCGCCACTGCTCCTCCCGAAGGTAGAGCTCCAGGACGAACTCGTGGGGCCAGTCCCCGGCTTCCCGCTCCACCCCGTGCCGGAAGGTAGGCCTCCCCGTCCCCGTCGGCAGGGGGGAAGACCAGATCACCAGGCCGGCCATGCGGAGGAGCTCCCCCCGCGTCGGGACCTCCACCTCCATACCGGTCCCCGCCGGCAAGCGCTCCGGGAGAAGCAGCCCCAATCCCCCCCGGCTGATGTTCTCGGTCCGGCCCTCCAGCGGTGCGCCCTTCCTGCCCTGGACCTCGCAGACCGCCCGCGCGTCGAGCGGGAATCGGGTCCGGTGGCGCGTCGAGGGCCTCACGTGTCCGAGCCCCCGGAGGAGTTCATCCCAGCCCTGTCGCGCGCCGGGGGGGACCTCCGAGACCACGAGGCCATGGCGGATGCCGGAGCCCCCGCGCCGGAGGGAAGGGTCCTCGTGCCAGAGCACGACGGCCTCGAGTCCCATGACCCCCTGTCCCATCTCCACCTGGATCTCGACGGGGGTCCAGGGGGGGAGCGCCTCCGGAAGGTCGAGGGCCATGCCGCCATCGCTCACGTTCGCGGTCACCGCCGTCAGGACCCGCCGCGTCCCGGGCACAGCGTGGTCCACCACCGTCACGTTGGCGGGGAGGGCCACCACGAACCTGGGGGGCCGCTCCCGGACGCCGATCGCGGGGGCCATCAGGCTCCCTCCTCCGGCGAAGTGTCTCTCCCGGGCCGCACCCTGAGGCTAAATGCCCCGTCCCGGTGCACTCCCCGCCCCCTCCGGTCCAAGGTTTCCCACAGGATGGCCTCTGGCACGTTCCTCGCAGCCCGTTCCGGGCAACGCACCAGGAGGTGGCCAATGCTCCGGACAGTCTTCCTCGCGATCTTCATCGTCGTGTGGCTCATAGTCGCGACATACGTGGGGATCCTGGTGCTCCTCTCCGCCTTCCGCCGCCGCCAGCCCTCCGTTCCCTCCCCAATCACCGTTCCGGAACGGACGTAACCCCCGCTCCCCGTCTGGCGCCGCGGCACCCACGGACCCGATCCATCGGACCCGCGTCCCACAGGAACCAACGCCCACCACACCCCGGCGGATCCCATCGCGGGACCAACTCCCCTCAAACGGGCCCCGCACCGCCTTCCTGCCGGTGCGCCGTCATCGGCTCCTCGAGGAGCGCGCCCCGCCCGAACCGCTCGATCGTGAGGGGGGTGATGTCGAGGGTCGTCGCACGCCCCGTGAGGATCACCTCGGCCATGACCTTCCCCGTCGCCGGGCTGTGCATGATCCCGTGGCCGGAGAAGCCCGTGGCCACGTAGAACCCCTCCAGGCTCGGGACCGGGCCCAGAATAGCGTGGTTGTCCGGGGAGATGTCGTAGAGGCCGGCCCAGCCTCCCACCACCTCCGCGTCCGCGAGGGGGGGCACCCGGTGGGCGGCGGCGGCAACGGCCCACCCCACGGAGCCCCAGTCGAGGCTGGCCACCCCCTCCGGGGCGGGGTCCTGCGGCCCGTAGATCAAGAACCCGGCCCCCTCCCGCCGGAAGACCCATCCCTTGCCCACCTCCACCACCTGCGGGACCGTCCCCTGGATCGCCGGGCAGGGACCCGTGACGAAGACCTGGCGCCGGACCGGTGTCACCGGGATCGGGATGCCCACCATCTCCCCGATCCGGGATGACCAGGCCCCTGCGGCGCACAGGACCCGCGGGGTCGCCACCCGGTCCGTCCTGGTCCGGACACCCGTGACCCGCCCGGCCCCCACCTCGATCCCCACCACTTCCTCCCCCTCCCGGATCGTGACGCCCTGGCGCCGGGCCCCCGCCGCATAGCCCTGGGTGAGCTCGCTCACCCCGACGGTCCCGTCCCGTGCGCAGAAGGTCCCGCCCGCCAGGTCCGCGGTGCAGAGGTAGGGCCAGCGGGCCCCGATCTCGCTCGGGGAAAGCACCTCCACCTCCACGCCGAAGCGGGCGAGGCGGGAGGCGTTCTCCCGAAAGCGGGCGGCCAGCGCCTCGCTCGTGGTCAGCAGGAGATACCCGATCCGCCGGAGGTCCGGGTCCACGCCAAACTCGTCGGCGAACCCCTCGAGGGCCTTCAGGCTCTCCAGGGAGAAGCGGACGTTGACCTCGGAAGAGAAGTCCACCCGGAAGCCCCCCAGGCTCTTCCCGCTGGAGCCGCTCCCGACCGTCTCCCGCTCCAGGACCAGAATGTCGCGCAGGCCCGCGCGGGCCAACTGGTAGGCGGTGCTCAGCCCCACGACCCCCGCGCCGACGATGACGATTTCCGCCCGCACGCTGTCCCTCCCCCAGGCGGCCCCGCGGGAGTCTACCGTGCCATACCCAAGCCGGCAACGGGCAAGTCGCCGTGGATTTTTCCCTGGGCCTCTGCTATAGGGGCAGCGGGGGATCCCATGGACTGGAATATCCTGCTCACCGCGGCCGACGGCTGCGGCCGGGAGGCGGTTCGGGCGCTCCGAGCCTTCGGCCGCTTCCGCTTCACCGGCTACCGGAATGTGCTGGTGGGGCGGGTGGCGGACCCGCTCGCGTTTCTCCAGGCCATGCAGGAGAGCGCCGGCCGGGGCGAGGTCCCGGGCAGACTCATCACCCGCGTCGTACCGGTGGAACGCACCTTCCCGGTGACGGCGGAGACCTTCCTCCAGGACGTGCAGGCCGCGCTGCGGGAGGCGGTCACCCGGCACCCCGGCCCCCGCTTCTTCGTCCGCCTGGACCGGCGCGGCTTCAAGGGGCGGGTGAACACTCAGGACATGGAGCGGGCACTGGGGACGTTCGTGGCGGAGACCATCCGGGCAGGCGGCGGGACCCCGGGGGTCTCCTTCGCCGACCCCGACGTCATCTTCCTCCTGGAGACGGTCGGCGAGACGGCCGGCCTCAGCGTCATCCCGCGGGCGCTCCGGCTGGCCTCCCCCCTCCTGAAGGTCCGCTGAGGGCCTCCCGGAGGAGGCGCCAGCCCTCCTCCGTGATGGTGAGGACCGCGAGCCGGTGGGCGATCGCCGCGGCGGCGGCTCCCACCCCTGCCGGCTCCGCCGCCAGGACCTCCCCGGTCAGCTCCACGACCGCCCGGCCGGCCGGCCAGTAGACCTCCACATGGAGAACGGTCCCGGAGGGAAGCGGCTCGGGGAGGCTCAGCAGGAGGGCTTCGCCGGCAGCCCGGCGGCAGGCTCCGGGCCGCCAGGGGGAGTGGGTGGGCGGGGTGGAGAAGACGACCTGATAGCGGAGGGGCAGCGCGTCCCGCCCCGCCGTCTCCGCCATCCCGGCCTCCCCGCGTCAGGTGAGCTCCCGGTACAGGTAGGCAACCGTCTGAATGCCCCGGGAGAAGTTGTCCAGGTCCAGCCGCTCATCCGGGGCATGGGCGTTCTCGTCCGGAAGGCCGAAGCCCAGGAGGAGGATGGGGGCGCCCAGTCGCTCGGTGAGCGTGGTCACGATCGGGATGGATCCCCCCTCCCGGATGAAGACCGGCTCGCGCCCGAACCCCCGCGTGAGCGCGCGGGCCGCCGCCTGGACCGCCGGGTGGTCGGTCGGCATGAGCCAGGGCCGGGACCCGTGCATCCGGGTGACGGTGAGGGTGACCGACCGCGGGCAGAGGCGCTTCAGGGTGGCCTCGAAGGCCTCGACGATCTTCTCCGGGTCCTGGTCCGGCACGAGGCGCATGCTCACCTTGGCCATGGCCTTTGCCGGCAGGACGGTCTTGGAGCCGACGCCGGTGAAGCCGGCGTGAAGCCCGTTCACCTCGAAGGTGGGCCTCACCCACCGCCGCTCCAGGGTCGTGAACCCATCCTCGCCGTCCAGCGCCGGCACCCCCAGCGCCTCCCGGTAGGCCGCCTCGTCGAAGGGGAGTCTGGCGAAGGCCTCCCGCTCGGCGGGGGTGAGGGGCCGGACATCGTCGTAGAAGCCGGGGATCGTCACGCGCCCGCGCTCGTCGGTGAGGCCCGCCAGCAGGCGGCAGAGGATCGTGGCCGGGTTGGCCACGCTCCCGCCGAAGATGCCGGAGTGCAGGTCGGTGGCCGGCCCCCGGAGGTCCACCTGGCAGTAGACGATCCCCCGCAGCCCGACGCAGAGTCCCGGCACTCCCCTTGCGAGCATGGCCGTGTCGGAAATGACGACGGCGTCCGCCTTCAGGCGGCCCACCTCGGCCGCGACGAAGGGTTCCAGATTGGGGCTCCCCACCTCCTCCTCCCCCTCGATCAGGAACTTCAGGTTGACGGGGAGGCGGCGTTCGGCGTGGAGCCAGGCTTCGGCCGCCTTCAGGTGGATGAAGACCTGACCCTTGTCATCGGCCGCGCCCCGGGCATAGATGGCCCCATCCCGGACGGTCGGCTCGAAGGGCGGGCTCGTCCACCCCTCCACCGGGTCTTCGGGCTGCACGTCGTAGTGGCCGTAGGTGAGGAGCGTCGGCCGGCCCGGCGCTCCCGTCCACTCGCCGTACACGATCGGGTGCCCGGGGGTCTCCATGACCTCCACCCGGCAGCCCAACCCCCGCAGACGCTCCGCCACCCAGGTGGCGGCCTGCCGGACTTCCGCCCGGCGGGCTGGGTCCCCGCTCACGCTCGGGATCCGGAGGAAGGCCTTCAGCTCCTCGAGGGCAGCCTCCCGGTCGGCCGCGATCGCCTGCAGGACGGACTCCATCAGGCCCTCGCTTCCTCCGGCCCGCTGTAGGAGGCGGTCACCACCGTGTGGATTCCCCCGCGGACGGTGAAGTCCCCCACCACGGTCATTCGCCGGGGCTCGCAGGCCTTGACCAGGTCATCGAGAATCTGATTCGTGACGCCCTCGTGGTAGGCCCCCTCGTTCCGGTAGGCCCAGAGGTAGAGCTTCAGGGACTTCAGCTCCACGCAGCGGGCATCCGGGACATAGCGGATCCGAATGGTGGCGAAGTCGGGCTGGCCGGTCCGCGGGCAGAGGCAGGTAAACTCCGGGCACTCGAAGGCGATCTCGTAGTCCCGCTCCGGGTTGGGATTCGGGAAGGTCTCCAGGACCTTGGAAGGCTGGGTTGGCATGGGGGGCCTCTCCACCGCAGGCTCAGACGCTCCTAGCATACCGGCCTCGGGGGGCAGGCGCAACGGGCGAGGAGGGTCCGCACTGTCTAATACCAACGACATACATCGTGTGACAGACGGTCCGGGTGGCGCCGGATGCCGCCCGAAGGCCCCCGGTGCGGAGGGGGGGCCCATCGGCTCTTGGCCGATGGGGGGAACCACGGGAGGGTTCCCCAGGGGGGCCGGGGGCCGGGGCGGCGCCGGCGACAGGACCCGGACCGTGTCACGTTCATTCGGTCGTTTGCATTAGTTGTTCTCATCCTGGAAATTGATCTCCCAATGGGTCCCGTCGCAGAACGGCTTGTTCCGCGAGCCGCCGCAGCGGCACAGCGTGTAGTGCTCCGCCGATTCGGGCCGGGAGTCCGCATCCTCCAGGGCGGGGCCTCCCGTCACGAGATAGGGACCGTCCTTGGAGACCGCGATCGCCGGTCCCCGGTCCGGCCCTGTGTACTCGACGCCCTCGATCGAGTAGCTCAGGGCCCCCGATGGGCATCGCCTGATGGTCTCAATGGCCTTCTCGACCTCGGCGCCATCGGGATCGATCCACGGATCCGCCTCCATCCTGAAGACGGAGGCGAGGGTGTCGGTACAGTATCCCGCGTGGGAACAGACCGCCCGGTTGTCGTGGATGGTGATCCTCTTGCCCCGATAGTCCACCCGCCTGCTCGCGGGCCGATCGGCCAGTCGTCGCCCGGAGAACCCGATCCGGGCATGGGTGCCGTCGCAGAACGGCTTCTTTGCGGATCCGCCGCACCGACAGAGCGCCGTCACGGGCTTCGTCGGAATGGCTTCGCCCCGGGAGTTCTGGAGCCTGGGCAAATTGCTGACGAGATACGGTCCGTCCTCCGCCACTTCGATGAAGCATTTCTCGCCGCCGGGTTTCGCCTTCATGCCGTTTCCTCCCTGGAAGGAGTGCGCCGGATGCACACCAAGGCGGCACCGTTCTCGCAGCGGATGCCCATGACTATACCTCTCGATCCCGCCCCTGCCAATGCGAGACCCCGTGCTCCCGGATCTGGGATCCTCAC
>DASYVA010000166.1 GCA_036000645.1 Candidatus Methylomirabilis sp. | reverse complement strand
AGGCGGGGGCGCGGGGAGGCGATGACGGCGTGGGCGGCCGACCTGGTGGTCCTGATTCACTTCCTCTACATCGTGTTCCTCGTCGCGGGGCCGATCCTCTTTCTGCGCTGGCGGCGGGTCCGGGCGGTGCACCTCTCTGCCGTCTGCCTGGCCGTCCTCATCCAGGGGTTTGCCTTCCTCTGCCCCCTCACGGCCCTGGAGATCTGGCTTCGGGGCGGGTGGGCGGAGCGGGGCGCACAGCCTGGGTTCATCGGGCGGTACATCGAGCCCGTGGTCTACCCGGGCCTCTCCCAGGCGACGATCACGGGACTCACCCTCCTGCTGGCAGCCGCCACGCTTGCCTTGTACCTGTGGGATCCGCGGAAGATGCCTCGGCCGGGGGGGAAGCGACTGGAAAAGGAATGACTCCCAAGTGACCTCGTCCCGCGGCGCCTAGTGTCCCGTACGGGGACGATGCGTTCCCCGGAGGCCTGCCCTCACCGGGGAGCCCGCTGCAGGCCCGCGGCCCGAAACCTCTTGGGAGTCACCAAGAATCTAGGCTGGGGGTCCGAAAAAATCAAGGGCCGGCCGTCCGCCCGCCCCCAGCCGGGCCGAATGCCTGGCGCCCGTCAGTGGGGATGAGGGGGCTGGAGGGGCTCCCTGCCAGTTCAACCCCCCTTGCCTGGCGCGGTCTAAAGCGGGTAGAATCCGCGTGGGGCCGGGGGGCCCCGGGGAGGTGAAGGACTGATGCGCAAGCTACTCGCGCTGGGCTTGGTTCTGGTGCTCGCCCTGGGGCTGCTGCCGGCCCCGGCTGAGGCCGGCCACAAGTTCGGGGTCGGCTTTGCGGCCGGTGCGGCGACGGTCCTCTTCCTCCACCACGTGAGCCAGCCCCACGTCTATTATCGCCAGTACCGTGCGGTGCCGTACTACCGCGTCTATTCCTACCCGTACTACCCACCGGCGGTCTATTACGCGCCGACTCCGTCCTGCCAGTCCGTCTGGATCGAGGGCTCGTGGCGGGAGGTCCCGCGGGATCAAGGAGGGGGGTTCACCGCCTATTACCGGGAGTGGGTGCCGGGGCGTTGGCAGCAGGTTTGCCCGTAGGGGCGTGAGTCCGGGTCTGACCCCCGGGTCCCGCGAGGGACCCGGGGGTTTTGATTTCGGCGGCCGCTTGATCACCCCGGCAGCCCGTGGTACAGGCGCTGCGTGCGGAAGTCCCTGGCACGGGATCGGCGACGCGCCTGTGCGGGAGGGGGCGATGCGGGAGGCGGGCATGACCCACGAAATCCTGATCCGAACCCAGCAGAAGATGCAGGTCCTGGACATCACCGAGACCGTTGCCGCGTTCGTCCGGAAGCAGGGAGGGGAGGGGCTCTGCTGTGTCTACGTCCCCCATGCGACGGCGGCCATCGTCATCAATGAAAATGCCGACCCCAACATCGGGCTGGACCTGCTGGACGCCCTGGCCACCCTTGTTCCTCAGGGGAAGTGGCGGCACGACCGGATCGACGACAACGCGGCCGCGCACATCAAGGCGGCGATCCTGGGGCCGCCGGCTGCTGCTCGGGCGCTGGCAGAGCGTGATGCTGGTGGAGTTGGACGGGCCGCGGGAGCGTAAGGTCGTGGTGCGGGCTGCCTAACGGCGTGGCTCGGTCGTCGCCCCGCGCCCCGCCGGGCGGATCGTGCGGGTCCGGGGAGGCCGGGGGCCTTGCTCCGGCACGCGGGGGGATGGGGTGCTCCAGCCGGGCAGGAGCGTCTGGGCCCAGTTCAGGGTCGAGCCGAGGCTCGCCGGCGCCCCCGTGAGGGCGAGACCCCCATATGCCGCTGCCCCCATGAGGCCGGCCGCGAGGGCGAAGCGCCGCAGGCGCCGGGCGAAGTGACCGGGGATCCGGAGGCGGCGGCCGAGGCCGGGGGAGGCTTCCCCCTCGGTCGGGAGCAGCTCGAGGTAGCGCCGGACGAGAACCTCCCACTCCGCCGGTTTCCCGCCGAGGGCTCGGCGAATGCCGCGCTCCAGGGCGGTGCAGGTGCGGAATCGCGCCTCCGGTCGCTTCCGCAGGCACTTCAGAATGATCCGCTGTGCGGCGCGGGGGATCCCGCGCTTCAGGCGGCGGGGCGAGACGGGGCGGTCGGCGATGATCTTGGCCGTCACGCTCTCCGCCTCGTCCTCCGCGAAGGGGCGCTGGCCGGTCAGGAGCTCGTAGAGGACGATGCCGAGGGAGAACACATCGGAGGCAGGAGTGAGGCGCTCCCCCCGGATCTGCTCGGGGGACATGTAGGCCAGCGTGCCCAGGGTCTGCCCGGGCTGGGTGAGGCCGGGGGTGTCCATCAGGTGGGCGATGCCGAAGTCCCCCACTTTCGCGACCCCCTCGCGGGTGATGAGCAGGTTGCTGGGTTTCAGGTCCCGGTGGATGATCCCGCGGGCATGGGCGAAGGCCAGCCCACCGCAGACCTGCCCCACCAGGGCCAGGGCGACGTACGGGGGGAGTGCCCCGACTCGCCGCAGCACGGCGGCGGCGTCAAGACCCTCCACCAGCTCCATCACCAGGTAGCGGTGCTCCCGGTCCCGCCAGAAATCGTACACCTGGACGATATTCCGGTGGGGAAGGTTGGCGGCCGCCCTGGCCTCCCGCTGGAATCGGTCCTGGAGCTCGCTGTCCCGGCGAAAGCGGGATTTGAGTTCCTTGATCGCCACCGGGCGGTCGAGGAAAGCATGGTGGCCCTTGTAGATGGTGGCCATTCCGCCCCCCCCGAGCTCCTCCAGCAGGATGTAGTTCCCGAGGCGCTGGCCGGAGGGGCCCTTCCCTGCATCCCGGGCGTTGAGCGTTGTGGCCTCTTCCACTTCTTCCATGGCCCCTCCGATGAGAGAATGGCTCTGAGGCGTTCAAGGAATATGCCAAAGGGAGAGGATGGGCCCGTCCCGTGGACCCACGCCCGAGGCCCGTCCCAGGGCCCGTTGCATCCGTTGCGGGCTGCGGCTCGGGTCGGGCGCAGAGAGTGCAGCTGAGGCAAAATGTCCCGGAGCGGAAACCCGGCCCCTTGGCGCCTCCGTCTTCTTCTGATAGTGTACCCCAAAAGACGGCCGGCACCAGCATGACTCCGCCGGAGCGGCGGAGCGGAT
Source organism: Candidatus Methylomirabilis sp. (assembly GCA_036000645.1). NCBI lineage: Bacteria > Methylomirabilota (SeqCode) > Methylomirabilia (SeqCode) > Methylomirabilales (SeqCode) > Methylomirabilaceae (SeqCode) > Methylomirabilis (SeqCode) > Methylomirabilis sp. (SeqCode). The sequence continues at coordinate 1,807 of DASYVA010000166.1, read as the reverse complement.
CCCGGGCCCGCCCGGAGGCATCGCGGGCAGGCCACATACGGTATGGAGACCTGCCCCTTCTGCCGGATCCGGGAAGGCGCCCTCTCCGCGCACATCCTCCATCAGGACGGTGAGGTCCTGGCCTTCCTGGACATCTCTCCCTGTACGCAGGGGCACACCCTGGTCGTTCCGCGCCGGCACGCGGCCTCGCTCGTCGAGTGCTCCCCCGACACCGTGGCCGCCCTCTTCCACGCTGCGGTGCGCGTGGCCGGCGCCATCCAGAGGGGACTCGGGGCACCCGGCTTCACCCTGGGGGTCAACGACGGGCGGGCCGCCGGGCAGGAGGTCCCCCACGTCCATGTGCATGTGATCCCACGCTATGGCGGCGAGGGAGGGGGGATCCAGCGGATTGTGAAAACGCGAGGCCCCGTCCCGCCCCTGGCCGAGACTGCCGCTAAGATCCTGGCGGCGCTCAAGCCGTGAGGGCCGGCGCGGCGGGGCGCAAGGCGCTGGCAAGCCTCTTGCACCCCCTGGAGGCGCCAGGCTTATCCACGCCGGAAGACCGTCCGGAGACCGTCCACTCGGTCCCGGGCCGGTCGTGCGTGAGCCGGGCACGGCTGGCGCCGCTCGGGGCTCTCTGCGTGGAGGTGCCCCGGCGTGGGTCCTGAACTCGGGGCAACGCACAACGCCATTGGGTAGCATCGCTGACATCCTGGTGGTGGACGACGAGAGGCTGAACCTCCGGATGCTGGAGGACCTTCTCCGCACGGAGGGGTACGGGGTCCGCACGGCCGAGGATGGCGAGCAGGCGCTGGAGCGGGTCCGAGAGGCCCCCCCCGATCTCATCCTCCTGGACGTGATGATGCCCAAGCTGGACGGCTACGAGGTGTGCCGCCGGCTGAAGGGGAACAAGGAGACGGTTTTCATCCCGATCATCATGGTGACGGCCCTCACGCGCCTGGAGCAGAAGATCAAGGGGATCGAGGCGGGGGCTGACGATTTCCTGACCAAGCCCTTCAACAGCGCCGAGCTCACCACCCGGGTCCGCTCCCTCCTGAAGGTCAAGCAGCTGACCGACGAGCTGGAGAATGCCGAGACGGTGCTCTTCAGCCTGGCGCTCGGGGTGGAGGCCAAGGATCCCTACACCGAGGGGCACTGCGAGCGCCTGTCCGCCTTCTCGTTCCAGCTCGGGGCGGCCCTGGGCCTGGCCGAGGAGGAGCTGACCGCCCTGCGCCGGGGGGGCATCCTCCACGACATCGGGAAGATCGGGATCCCCGACACCATCCTCCTGAAGCCCGGGAAGCTGACGCCCGATGAGTGGGTGGTCATGCGGGAGCACCCGCTGATCGGCGAGCGGATCTGCAATCCCCTCAAGTCGCTGAAGCTGGTCCTGCCGATCATCCGCCATCACCACGAGAAGTCGGATGGGAGTGGCTACCCGGATGGCCTGAAGGCGGAGGAGATCCCGGTCACTGCCCGGATCCTGCAGGTGGTGGACATCTACGACGCTCTCACCACGAAGCGTCCCTACAAGCCGGCCTTCCCCCAGGACCAGGTGTTCCAGATCATGCGGGAGGAGGCGGCGAAGGGATGGTGGGATCGGCGGATCCTGGAGACCTTTGTGGAGCTGGCCCAGCTGGGGATGCTGCGCCCGCCTGCCGGGCTGTTGCCCTCCCCGGTCGCCCGGTAGGCCCGGCTTGGGAGCGGCCTTGTCATTCCCCCTGCGCCCGGCTATACTACGCGAACCTACCGGACGGAGACCCCCCATGGCGTCGAAGCGACGGACGGCCCCCCGGACCACGGCCACGGGGCGACGCTCCCTGTTGAA
>DASYVA010000165.1 GCA_036000645.1 Candidatus Methylomirabilis sp. | reverse complement strand
TGGTGACGGACGAGATCTACGAGCACATCTACTACCCCACGGCCGCCCGCCCGCTCCGGCACCTGTGCCCCGCGACGCTGCCGGGGATGCGGGAGCGCACCATCGTCGTGAATGGCCTCTCCAAGACGTTCGCCGTGACCGGATGGCGGATCGGATACGTCCTGGCTCCGCCGGCCATCACCGACGCCATCCGGAAGATCCACGACTTCCTCACGGTGGGGGCCCCCGCCCCGCTGCAGGAGGCGGGGACAGCAGCCCTGCGCCTCCCCCCCGCCTACTACCAGCGCCTCCAGGCCGAGTACCAGGAGCGGCGGGACTTCCTGTGCGCCGCACTCCGGGAGGTCGGCTTCCGGTTCCGCGAGCCGGACGGCGCCTACTACGTGATGACCGACTTCACCCCGTTCGGCGCCGCCCACGACGTCCAGTTCGCCGAGCACCTCACCCGCACCGTGGGCGTGGCCGTCGTCCCCGGCAGCAGCTTCTTCCACGACCCGGCGATGGGCCGCCCCTACGTCCGCTTCTCCTTCTGCAAGCGCCTCGAGACGCTGGCCGAGGCGGCCCGTCGCCTCCGGCGCCTGCGCCCTTCCGGCTGAACACTCCCCCCTTGACAGGTGACCCGCCGGCGGGCTAGTTTGTACCAATGCTCTTGGTACAAATGTGACCCCCATGCCCCTCCACCTCCGCCTGAAGCCGGACCGGGCCCTCTACACCCAGGTCATGGACCAGGTCCGGGCCGCGGTTGCCGCGGGAGGCCTGAGGCCCGGGGAACGCCTCCCCCCGGTCCGCGCCCTGGCCAGGACCCTCGGCGTCACCCCCAACACGATCGGCCGCGCCTACGCCGCCCTGGGACGGGAGGGGCTCCTGGCGACCCGGCGGCGCGCCGGGACCACCGTGGCGATGCGACCGGAAGACCCGCGGCTGCGCGCGGGGCGCGCGCGGCATCTGCGGGTGCTCCTGGGCCGGGCGGCCCTGGAAGCGCTCAGCCTCAGGGCTGAGCCGGCGGAGATCGAGGCCGCGCTGGCCCTGCAGCTCAGCCGGTGGCGGACCGCCGGTCCCCCCGACCTCGTCTCCCGCGCGGCCCCGGCGCCCCGGGAGCCCGCCAGGCTCCATCTCGTCGGCAGCCACGACCTCACCCTCGACCTGCTGGCCGCCCTCCTGCGCCGGCGGCGCCGCCCCGTCTCCCTCGAGATCCGGGCCGTGGGGAGCCTCCCCGGGCTGCTCGCGCTCCGGCAAGGGGAGGCGGACGCGGCAGGCGCGCACCTGCTCGATCCGGCGACGGGCGACTACAACGCACCTCTCGTCGCACGCCTCTTCCCGGGCCAGCCGATGGCCCTCCTCACGGTAGCGCATCGGGAGCAGGGTCTGCTCGTCGCGCCGGGCAACCCGCGGGGCCTCCACCGCCTGGCCGACCTGGCGCGGCCGACCGTGCGGGTCATCGGGAGGACAGCCGGCTCCGGGACCGACCTGCTCCTCGAGTGGGGGCTCCGGCGCGAGAAGGTCCCGATGGACCGGCTGCGGCTCCTCCCCCGGGGGGCGGCCACGCACCTCGAGGTCGCCGCGGCGATCGCCCGGGGAGACGCGGACAGCGGCCTGGGCCTCCGGGCGGCCGCCGAGGCCTTCGGGCTCGGCTTCGTGCCCCTCTTCCGCGAGCGCTACGAGCTGATCTTCCGCATGGCCCACCGGCGCCGCCCGGGGCTGCCGGCCCTGCTGGCCGCCCTGCGGAGCCCGGCCTTCCGGGAGCAGGTCCGGCACCTGGGCGGGTACGACACCCGCGAGACCGGCCGGGTGCGGGAGGTGAACTAGATGCGCTGGCGAACGTCCGGCCTCCGAGCGCTCGCTGTCGGCCTCCCCTTCGCCCTCCTGCTCACCGGGCCGCCGCCCGCGGCGCAGAATCGGGTGGTGCTCCTGGCGACCACGACCAGCACCCAGGACTCCGGCCTCCTCGATCTCCTCGTCCCGCTCTTCGAGAATCAGACCGGGTACACGGTCAAGACGATCGCGGTCGGGACGGGGCAGTCCCTGGCGATGGGCGCCCGGGGGGAGGCCGACGTGGTCCTGGCCCACGCCCCGGCGCTCGAGCAACAGTACGTCGCGGAGGGAAGCCTGACGAGCCGCCGTCCCGTCATGCACAACGACTTCATCCTGGTTGGACCGGCCTCCGACCCCGCGGGGACCCGGCAGGCGCCGAAGGCGGTGGACGCGTTCCGGCGGATCGCCGCGGCCCCGGCCCGGTTCGTCTCCCGGGGGGACAACTCGGGCACCCACCACCGGGAGCGGGCCCTCTGGAAGGCAGCCGGGCTCACCCCGGGGGGGGCCTGGTACCTCGAGTCGGGGCAGGGGATGGGGGCCACCCTCATCATCGCCTCCGAGAAGGACGCGTACACGCTGACCGATCGGGGAACCTACCTGGCCTTCCTGAAGCGCCTCCGCCTCACGCTCCTTCTCGAGGGAGACGCCCCGCTGCGGAACTCTTACCACGTCCTCGAGGTGAACCCGGCCCGGCATCCGAAGGTCAACGGGGCGGGGGGAAAGGCATTCGCGGACTTCCTGGTGTCGGCCGAGGCCCAGGAGGTGATCCGGACCTTCGGCGTGGAGCGCTACGGCCAGCCGCTGTTCTTCCCCGACGCCAAGACGACGACGCGAGAAGGGGGATAGGATGGGCCTCATCTGGGACGGCCTCCAGGAAGCCCTCCAGCTCGTCCTGACGGGCGACCCGGAGGTCTGGGAGATCACGCTCCTCTCCCTGCGCGTCTCCGGGACGGCCCTGTTGATCGCCCTCCTGCTGGGCCTGCCGGCCGCCGCCCTCCTCGCCTTCGGGCGCTTCCCCGGCCGCGCCCTTTTCGTGAGCGCCGTGAATGCGGGAATGGGCCTCCCCCCGGTCGTCGTGGGGCTGCTGGTCACGATCCTCCTCTGGCGCAGCGGGCCGCTCGGCTTCCTGGAGATCCTCTACACCCCGAGCGCGATGATCCTCGCCCAGACGATCATCGCGCTGCCCATCGTGACCGGGCTCGCGATGGCGGCGCTCCAGGCCCTCAACCCGCGCCTCCGCCTCCAGCTCCTCGCCCTCGGCGCCTCGCCGGTGCAGGCGGCGGCCCTGCTCCTGTACGAGGCGCGCGGGGCGCTGCTCGCGGCGGTCATGGCGGCCGGGGGCCGCCTCCTCGCCGAGGTGGGCGCGGTCCTCATGGTCGGCGGCAACATCCGCCACCTGACCCGCGTCCTCACGACGGCGACGGTCCTCGAGACCAGCATGGGGAAGTTCGAGACCGCCATCGCCCTCGGGCTCATCCTGCTCACCCTGGCCTTCGCGCTGAACGCCGCCCTCACGGCCGTCCAGCAGCGGGGACGTCGCCCATGAGCGCGCCGTTCGCCAGCGTGCGGGACGTTCGGGTCCGCCACGGGGACCGGACGGTCCTGGCGGTGGACGCGCTCACGGTCGAGCGGGGGGAGATCCTCGTCCTCCTCGGCCCGAACGGCGCGGGGAAATCCACGCTCCTGCGGGTCCTGACGCTCCTCGAGCCACCGTCGGCAGGGGAAGTGCTGTTCGAGGGGAGCCCGGTCGGGCCCGCCGAGCGGGCCGCGTGGCGCCAGCGGCTCTGCTGTTGCTTCCAGGAGCCGCTCCTGCTCGACGCCACCGCCCTGGCGAACGCCGCGCTCCCGCTCCGCCTCCGCGGCGTGCCGCGGCGCGAGGCCGAGGTCCGGGCGCGCCGCTGGCTCGAGCGCCTCGGCGTGGCCGCCCGCGCGGGGCGGCGGGCCGCGACCCTCTCCGGCGGGGAGGCGCAGCGCGTCAGCCTCGCCCGGGCGCTCGCCCTCGAGCCGGAGCTCCTCGGGCTCGACGAGCCCTTCGCCGCCCTCGACCCGGAGAGCCGCGAACCGCTGCTCGAGGAGTTCCTGGCCCTGCAGCGGGAGCGAGGGATGGCGGCGGTCCTGGTCACCCACGACCGGGCCGAGGCGCTCCGGATGGGGGACCGGATCGCGGTCCTCCTGGAGGGCAGACTGGCGCAGGTGGGTCCGGCAGCGGAGGTCTTCACCCGACCGGTCAGTCCGGCCGTAGCGCGCCTCGTGGGGGCGGACACGATCCTGGAGGGAACCGTCCTGGGCGCGACGGAGGGGCTGCTCACCCTGGAGGTGGCGGGACACCGGGTCCAGGCCGTGGGGATGCTGCCTGCCGGGGAGCGGGCCCTCCTCTGCCTGCGCCCCGAGGATGTCACGCTGCTGCCGGCGGCGGAGATGGGGCGCAGGAGCAGCGCGCGCAACAACCTCCCCGGCCGGGTGACCAGGCTCGCGCCGGCCGGGCCGCTCCTCCGGGTCCACCTCGACTGCGGCACGCCCCTCACCGCCCTGGTGACCAGGCCTTCCGCCGCCGCGCTTGGCCTGGTGGAGGGGGCTCAGGTCATCGCCACCTTCAAGGCCTCCGCCGCCCACTGCCTGCCCCGGCTGGCCCCGCGTGCGGAGCCCCCCGGGGTCCCCTTTTTGCCTTGACTTGTCCCCGGCCCTGGATTAGGCTACAGCCGGTAGGTTATCCCCTACCGACGGTGGGTATGCGCCGGTTGCTCACATTAGGAGTCC
>DASYVA010000164.1 GCA_036000645.1 Candidatus Methylomirabilis sp. | reverse complement strand
TCTGCGGGTCGTGTCCCCGCGGTGCGTATAGCTTGACCAGCAGCGTCCCGTGTTGGAACAGGGGGACCGACCGTTCACCGGCCGGCCCGGGCAATCGCGCCAGCGCATCCCGAAGCGCGATGTGACCGGCGGCCGAAGGGGACAAGCCGCGATTCGTCACGGTGCTCGACCTCCGATTTCCTATTGCTTTAGACAGTCGTCAGGGCCCGCGCGAGGTCGGCTGTGAGGTCGGGGGCGTCCTCGATCCCGACGGAGAGGCGGAGGAGGCCGTCCCGGACGCCGAGCCGCTCGCGCTCCGCTGCCGAGAGTCCCCGGTGAGAGGTCTTCACCGGGTGGGACAAGGTGGTGGCGACCCCGCCAAGACTCGGGACCAGCGCGATCAGCCGCAGGGCCCTCACCAGCGCATCGGCGGCTTCGAGGCCGCCGCGGAGTTCAAAAGCGAGCACCCCGCCGAAGCCTCCGGTGAGCACCCGCTTGGCCACCGGATGGTCGGGGTGCGAGGCCAGCCCAGGGTAATGGACCGCCGCCACCTTCGGGTGCTTTGCCAGGAAGGTCGCCAGTGCCAGGGCGTTCTCACCCGTGCGCGCCATCCGCAGGCTCAAGGTCTTCATCCCCCGCACGGCGAGCCAGGCGTCGTGCGGTCCGAGCGTCGGCCCGAAGCGCATGGCGACCCGTCGGGCGTTGCGGATGAACGGCGCCGTGCCCACGAGGACGCCTGCGGTCAAATCGCTGTGGCCCCCGAGGAACTTCGTGGCGCTGTGGTAGACCGCATCGGCGCCGAGCGAGAGCGGCCGGCAGAGACAGGGGGTGGCGAACGTGTTGTCCACCAGAAGGAAGGCCCCGGCCCGATGTGCCGCCGCGGCCAATGCCGGCAGGTCCGCAACCTTGACGAGCGGGTTCGAGATCGTCTCGACCAGGAGGAGCCGGCACCCCTCGGCAAGGGCCGCCTCCACCTCCGACATCCTCCCCGCATCCATCCAGGCGGTTTTCACCCCGAAGCGGCCCAGCTCCTCGAGCAGGCCATAGGTGCCGCCATACACGTCGCGCGCCGCGGCGACCTTCCCCCCGCCCGAGAGCGCCGCGAGCAGCGCCGCCGCGGTGGCCCCCATCCCGGAAGCGCAGGCGAGCGCCGCCTCGCCTCCTTCCAGCGCGGCCACCGCTCGCTCCAGGGCCGTGTGGTTCGGCAGCCCGTACCGCCCGTAGATGTACCCTTCGCCCGTCCCGTCCTGGACGGCATCGAGGCTGGCCAAGTCGGGAAAGCTGTAGACCGAGGTCTGGTAGATGGGCTGGACGGTGGGGGTGGAGCGGGTGAGCCGCTCGGCGTCCGTCCCCGGCCCCGCCCCGTGCACGCTCAGCGTGGACAGGCCCCAGCCCGGCTCCGCTCCCATCGCTCTCCTCCCCCCGCCGCTGTGCGCGGCGCCCAAGGCAAACGGGCCCTGCGGTGCCGCCCGCAGGGCCCGCAATCGCTGGGATTGATCACCGTGGGATGAGCAGCACTGGACCTCCGCGAACCCTCGCCAGTATAATCATTCTGTTTTCCTCTTCGCAACAGGTTCGAGAGGATCCACTCCCTCTCGCGCAATGGACAGGATGAACCTTCAGGCCCGCATCGGTTCCGCGCTCAGGGCGAAGCGGTGGAAAGGCCTTCAGCCTCTCCTGAGGGAGATGGGCTTTGCGGAACTGCAGAGGGTTCTCGTCAATCTGAGGCACCTCCACCAACAGGAGGCTCTGCGGGAGACCCTCCCCATGCTGCTCTCCCTCTGTGCCTCCTCCCCTGATCCTGATCTGGCCCTCAATGGCTTTGAAAGCGTCGCCTCTGCTCCCGGATCGGTCCTAAGCGCTCTCCGGGGAAACGACAGGGCCCTCGGGATCTTGGCCAGTGCGTTCGCCCTCTCTCCCTACTTCACAACGCTCCTTACCCGCAATCCGCAGGCGCTCCAGTGGCTCTTTGGCGAGGGAGGAATCACGATCTGCAGGGAAGAGGGCGACTCTCTGGTTGCGCTTCGCGCCTTCGCAGAACCGATCGGGAACTTTGCCGACCTCTGTGCAAAACTCCGCGGGTTCAAGCGGCGGGAGATCCTGCGCATCGGCCTCAGGGATCTCGGGGGGCACGCACCGTTCGAGGAGGTGGCCCGGGAACTGTCGTACCTGGCCGGCGCCTGCCTGGACGTTGCTTGCCGGGCCTGCTATGGGATGCTGGTCGGAAAGGATGGCGGGCCGCCGGATCGGGACCCGATCGGGAGGGGGAATGCGACCGGCTTTGTGATCCTGGGGATGGGGAAGCTCGGCGGCAGAGAATTGAACTTCAGCTCCGACATCGACCTCCAGTATCTCCATGCGGCGGACGAGGAGGAGCACGAGACAGGATCAGCCGTAGATGGTCGCACCCGGATCACTCGGGAGACCTTCTATGTGAAGCTCGCCGAGCTGATCACACGAGCGATGGGAGAGATCACCGAGGAGGGCTTTGTCTTCCGGACGGACCTGCGGCTCCGACCGCACGGAAAATCCGGAAAAATCACCAACTCGCTCCGGGGGGCAGAGGTCTACTATGAGTCCTGGGGCGACACCTGGGAGCGGGCAGCCTTGATCAAGGCCAGCCCCGTGGCCGGCGATATCGAGTTGGGCAATGAATTCCTCAGGCGAGTCGAGCCGTTTGTCTTTCGGCGATATCTCGATTTCACGGCCATCGAGGAGATCCAGGCATTGAAGATCCGGTTGGAGCGGGAGCGCACCAGCGGCCGCCGCCCGTTCAACCTGAAGTACATGCCCGGAGGCATCCGGGAGATCGAATTCTTCCTTCAGGCCCTGCAGCTCATCTACGGAGGGAAGTTTCCAATCCTTCGGGAGGCCAACACCCTGCGGACCCTCGAGCAGTTGGAGACCGTCGGGATCATCCGCCCGGAAGATCACCAAGCCCTCCGAGAAGCGTACGTCATCTGGAGGACCCTGGAACACCGCGTGCAGATGGCGAACAACGAGCAGACCCATACGCTGCCGGAAGCGCCGGAGGATCTCGGGCGGTTGGCCAAGGCGATGGGCTATGCCGGTCCAGACGCGGGAGAGGCCCTGCGCGCCGACCTCACTCGGAGGATCACGACCGTGCGGGAGATCACCACGCGTCTCTTCTCGCGGCCATCGGCGGCGGTCCCGGGTGGGATGGGCGACCTGCTCGGACTCCTGCGAGACGAAGAGGCCAAGGACCGGGTCATCGAGGAGCTCAAGCGCTTGGGCTTCCGTGCGCCCGAAAGAGCGTACGGTTCCCTCCTGGCGATGACGCAAGGTCCGCCCCTGACCCGTTTCCCGGAGCGCGCCCTGAGGCTCCTGCGGCAGTTGGCTCCGGCCATGCTCTCGGAAGCCTTGGCCTCTCCCTCCCCTGAGCAGGCCCTGAATCATCTGGAGGAATTTCTGGAGAGGGTGGGGGCCCGGACGAGCTTCTACGCCCTCCTGACCGAGAATCCCCCGATCCTGAAGTCCCTGATGCGGCTCTTTGGGACGAGCTTCTACCTCTCGAATTTCCTCGTCCAGCACCCGGAGCTCTTGGACGCCCTGGTGTTGGGCGAGGCCTCCTCTCCCCATCGGGGCCGGGACCTCATGGCCCGGGAGCTTGCGGAGGATCTCCACGCGGTTCCGTCTTATGAGGAAAGACTCGACGCCCTCCGCCGGTATCACCACACGGAACTGCTGCGGATCGGGCTGAATGATCTCTACGGAACCCTGGAGACCCAGGAGGTCAGCGAACAACTGACCGACCTGGCCGAGGTTTGCCTCACGGCCGCCTGGGAACTCTGCAAGGAAGAGTTGCGGCTCCGGTATGGGACCCCGATGACGGTCGAAGCCGACGGGCGACAGCGCGAGGCCCCCATGGTTATCGTGGGCATGGGCGCCCTGGGGGCGAGGGAGATGGCGTATCACTCGGATCTCGATGTGATCTTCATCTTTGCTGGAGAGGGGGAAACGACGCAGGGACTTTCCAATCACGAGTACTTCGTGCGGCTGGCCCAGGGACTCATCTCCGCCCTGAGCAGCCCCACCCGGGAGGGGTATGCCTACCGGGTGGATGCCCGATTGCGTCCCTCAGGACGGTTCGGCCCTCTGGTGACGTCGCTCGCCGCCTTCGAGGCCTATCACGCGGAGCACGCCTGGACCTGGGAGCGCCAGGCGCTCATCAGGGCCCGGTGCGTCGCCGGAGAGGAGAGGCTGGCCGCCCGGGTCCAGGGGATGGTGCGCCAGATCGTGTATGAGGGCCCCTTCACCGACGCGATGATCCCGGAGATCCATCACCTCAGGGAACGGATGCGTCACGAACTGGCCAAGGAGTACAAGGGCAAGCACAACGTCAAACTCGGGCGGGGGGGCCTGGTCGAGATCCTCTTCATCGTCCAGCTCCTCCAGCTCCAGGTCGGCCGGGGCTACCCTCCCCTGCGGGTCCCGAATACCGTCGAGGCCTTGACCCAGCTTCGGAGCGGGGGGTTCCTGCCTCCCGAGAGTCATGAGACCCTCATCACCGCCTACAGTTTCCTCAGGCGTTTGGAGAACGGGCTGCGCCTCATCCATGATCGGTCGCTCGACGAGTTTCGAGAGGAGTCCGAGGAGCTCGAGGGGTTGGCCAGACACCTCTATCGGGCGGCCCTCTCTCCGGAAGAGGGGACCCGGCGGCTGCTCCAGGAGTTCTTGGCGCATACCGAGGCGGTGAGGAAACTGTACTGCCGCTTCTTCCAAACGGGAGAGTAGGTCAACTCCGTCCCCCAGCCGTGCTTCGTCCTGGCCGCGCGGTGCGGTGCGTCGTTCCGGATTCCGCTCGGGGGGGGCCGAGACCGAAAGAGAACGCCCCGCCGGGGCAGGGCCCGCGGGGCGTTCTTCGTTTCGCGACGCGCGGTCGCGCCTAGATGTCGAAGTACAGAGCGAATTCCCAGGGATGGGGCCGCAGGCGGACAGGGTCCACCTCATTCTTCCGCTTGTACTCAATCCAGGTCTCGATCAGATCTGGAGTGAAGACGTCCCCCATCAGGAGGAACTTGTGATCCTCCTCGAGGGCGTCCAGGACCCGATCCAGGCTCCCCGGGAGCTGCTTCACCTTGGCCGCCTCCTCCGGCTCCAGCTCGTACAGGTCCTTGTCAATCGGCTTTCCCGGATCGAGCTTGTTCTGAATCCCGTCCAGGCCCGCCATCAGCATCGCGGCGAAGCAGAGGTACGGGTTACAGGAGGGATCGGGGGTCCGGAACTCGATCCGCTTCGTCTTCTCGCTCCGACTGTAGACGGGGATCCGGGCGCAGGCACTCCGGTTCCGCTGGCTGTAGACCAGGTTGATCGGCGCCTCGTAGCCCGGCACCAGCCGCCGGTAGCTGTTGGTCGTCGGGGCGATCAGGGCGCACAGGGCCTCGGCGTGCTTGAGGAGCCCCCCGATGTAGTAGAGAGCGGTCTTCGAGACATCGGCGTAGCCGCCGCGTTCGAAGAAGAGGTTCTTCCCGTCCTTCCAGACGCTCTGGTGGACATGCATCCCCGACCCGTTGTCCATGAAGAGCGGCTTGGGCATGAAGGTCGCCGTCTTGCCCCACTTCTTCGCCACGTTCTTGACGCAGTACTTGTACCACATGACACTGTCCGCCATCCGGGTCAGGGTGGTAAAGCGCATGTCAATCTCTGCCTGCCCCGCGGTCCCCACCTCGTGATGGTGAACCTCGCACCTCACCCCCACGCTCTCCAGGGCCAGCACCATCTCGCTGCGGAGGTCCTGTTGCTTGTCCATGGGGGGCACCGGGAAGTACCCCTGCTTGTACCGGGGCTTGTAGCCCAGATTCGGCCGCTCCGGGGTCCCCTCCTTGCCGGAGTTCCAGAAACCCTCCTCGGAGTCGATATGGTAGAACCCGTAGTTGTAACTCTGGTCAAACCGGACGTCGTCGAAGATGAAGAACTCGAGCTCGGGCCCAAAGTACGAGGTGTCGCCGATCTTCGTCTGCTTGAGATAGGCCTCGGCCTTCTGGGCGACGTAGCGGGCGTCCCGGCTGTACGGCTGGCCAGTCACCGGGTCCTTGACGTTACAGATGAGGACCAGGGTCGGCACCGACAGGCTCGGATCCAGAACGGCGCTCGCCGGGTCCGGCACCAGGAGCATGTCGGATTCGTGGATGTGCTGAAAGCCCCGGATCGACGAGCCATCGAACCCGATGCCTTCCTCGAAGAGCTCCTCGTTGAGCTCCCCTACTGACATTGAGAAGTGCTGCCAGAGCCCGGGCAGGTCGATGAAGCGGAAATCAACGATCTTCGCCCCTTTCTCCTTCGTCAGCTTGATGACATCCTTCGGGGTCATACGCTCCCTCCTCAGGGAGTGGCCCCTTGAAGGGCCACGGTGGTCGAAGATGCTTCCCTACCGCTCGGGGATAAGGCCTGGTCTGCTCCACCGGCCGCGGAGGGGGGGTACCGCCCGCCTAAAGGGCGCCTAAAAGTAGGGCACGGAAAGGGCAACGTAACAGGGGATCCTCTCGTAGGCAATCCCGCCTAAATCGCGGCCTCGCCTCGCTCCCCTGTCCGGATCCGAACCGCCTCCTCGCAGGGGAGGATGAAGATCTTGCCGTCACCGATCCGGCCGGTCTTGGCGGCCGCCTGGATCGTATCCACCACCTGGTCGCACCGCCCATCGGGGACCACGACCTCCACCTTCACCTTCGGCAGGAAATCGATCGTGTACTCCGCCCCCCGGTACAGTTCCGTGTGCCCCTTCTGCCGGCCGAACCCCTTCACCTCGCTGATGGTCAGCCCCTGGATGCCGATCTCCGCCAGGGCGGTCTTCACCTCGTCCACCTTGAAGGGCTTGATGATGGCCTCGATCTTCTTCATCCCCGCCTCCGCTCCACCGGTGCCCCTGACAACTGTGACTGCAACGAATTGTCCCTCATGCTCGCGCGACGACTGGGGTGCCGGGCCAAATGACAAACATCACGAGGCCCGAGGGAAGAGGCGCCCGGAGGCGTGCGCTCCTGCGCTCCTGTGGCCCGGCACTAGAGGGCCGCCTCGCCCCGCTCCCCCGTCCGAATCCGCAGCGCCTCATCCGTCGGGAAGACGAAAATCTTCCCGTCCCCGATGCTCCCGGTCCGGGCCGCCCGGGCAATCGCGTCCACGACCGCATCCACGTGCGTGTCGCGAACCACGATTTCGATCTTCACCTTGGGCAGGAAATCGATGGTGTACTCCGCCCCCCGGTACAGTTCCGTGTGCCCCTTCTGCCGGCCGAACCCCCGGACCTCGCTCACCGTCATGCCGACCAACTCGATGGCGCTGAGGGCCTCCTTCACCTCGTCCAGCTTGAAGGGTTTGATGATCGCCTCGATCTTTTTCATCCCTCCCCCTTTCCGGCAAAGCAACGGCTATGCCAAGGTCCCGGCGTCCCCCGAGGGGGCAGGGCCCCGGCTAAAGGCGCGTGGCCCTGCGCTCTGCCCCGGCTGGGCCGCCCTCCCCGAGCCCGTGGCCTGCCCAGGGAAGCGGCACGGCCGTGCCGCCCTGCCCCCGATTTCATCACCCGGGCGAGCCTCGTCGCTCCGCCAGGAGGCCCGCAATGGCGTCGGTCAGCTCCGTCAGGTCGGCCGACTTGGTGACGTAGGCATCCGAGGCCCAGGTTGCGAAGTCGTGCTTGTACTCCCCATAGGCCGTCCAGAGCACGATGGGGAGGTGCCGATGGGTCAGGCGGATGTGCCGGAGGAGATCAATGCCGTCCATGCCCGGCATCTTGATGTCGATGGTGATGAGATCCGGAATCTCGACCCTCAGCCGCTCGAGCGCCTCGTGCGCGTCCGCCGCCAGAAGGACCCGGTACCCCAGGTCGCCCAGTTCTTCCTGGAGCAGGAGCCGGATGGACTCCTCGTCGTCCACCACGAGAATGGTGGCAGGATTCGGCGAATTCCTCATGGCGTCGCTCCAGCCTTTGCCGGCGGCGCCGGCAGCCAGACCCGGAAGGCGCTCCCGCGGCCCGGCTCACTCTCCACCTCCAGGCGGCCGCCGTGGGCCTCGACGAGGCGATGGGCGAGTGTCAGGCCCAGCCCGGTCCCCTCCGGTTTGGTGGTAAAGAACGGGTCGAAGATGCTGTCGCGGATCGCGGGGGAGATGCCGGGGCCGGTATCTGCCACACTGAGGAAGGCCCAGCCGGGCTCCCCACCGGTCCGGAGCGCGAGGGTCCCCCCTTCGGGCATCGCCTCCAGGGCGTTGTAGAGGAGGTTGAGAACCACCTGCTTGAGCTGCGCGGGATCCGCCCAGGCGGCCGCCGGCTCGGCGGCGAACTGCCGGACGACGGTCACGCGCTGCTGGGCCAGCTTGTCCGGGAAGAGGAGCAGACAGTCCTCCAGCGCCGTACTCAGGTCCACGGCCCTGGGGCTCGGCCTCAACCCCCGGGCGAGCCCGAGGACATCCCGCGTGATCCGCTCCAGCCGGTCCACCTCCTGCGCGATGACCTCCACGGTGGGCCGCTCCGGGTGTTCGGGGTCGACGCGGCGGAGGAGGCGCCGGGCGAACCCCCCGATGGCGGTGAGGGGGTTGCGGACCTCGTGGACCATGTTTGCCGCCATCTCTCCCAGGACCGCCAGCCGACCCTGCTGAAAAAGCTGGTGGTGTGTCTGCTGGATCTCACGGCTCACCGCCTCCAGCCGCCCCACCAGGAGCGCGCGCTCCAGCGCCAACCCGGCCTGGGCCGCCACGAGGCCCAGGAAATCCAGGTCCCGCGCGCCGATCGGTTTCCCCGAGAACTTGTTGTCCACCACGAGCACCCCCACCACCCGGTCCGTGGTGATGAGGGGGGCGACGGCGAACGCCCCCGCCCCCAGGCGGCCCTCGTAGGCCGGGTGGACCCGCGCGTCGTGGGCGGCATCGGCCACGCTCATCGTCTGCCGGGTGAGAACCGCCTCGGCGAGGAGGCCGCTGCCGGGTTTGAGGGGCACCCGGAGGGAGCGGACCAGGCCGGTGAAGGGAGAACCCGCCAGGGCCCGGTAGGCCTCCCCGTCGGCCAGGAGGCTCGCCAGCGTCGTGCCGGGAGCGCTCAGGGCCTGCCAGACCCGCCCTGCCTCCTCGGCGTCCAGGGGCCCCACCCCCATCCGGCCCTCCAGGGCATCGCCCCGGTCGGTGACCAGGAAGAGGCAGGCCCGGTTGAAGCCCAGCCCCCCGCCGAACGTGACGCCGGTCAGGATCGTGTGGAGGAGACGGTCCAGCTCGACGGTCTGCTGCATCGCTGCACTGATCTCGAGCAGGACGGCGATCTCCCGGAAGCGTTGGACACTCTCCGCAGCGAGCTGCCGCGACCTGGCGAAGAGCCGCTCGTTCTCCAGGGCGGTCGCCGCCTGGGCCGCGAAGGTCTCCAGGAGGGTGATCTCTGCGGCCGGAAAGGTCCGGGGACTCCGGGTGAACAGGCTGAGGACACCGACCACCCGGTCACCGGCGCGAAGCGGAATGGCGGCGAAGGAGACCAGCCCCTCGCTTTCCGCCCAGGCGCGATTGACGAACCGGGGGTCCTCCCGGACGTCCAGCACCACCTCGGGGCGCCCACTCTTTGCCACCAGCCCGGTCAGCCCTTCGCCGGGGGAAAACCGGAGGCTCGCCCCGCCCACCAGGTCCCGGAACCCCCGGGCCTCGGCCAGCGCCATCCCCTCCCCTCCTGGCTCCTGGAGCCAGAGGCGCACGCCCGCCCCGGGGCTCAGCCGGAGGACGGCATCCAGGATGGCGTCAATGATCCGCCTCCGATCGAGCGTGGCTGTGACCTCCTGCGTGAGGCGCATGAGCGTCTCCAGCCGGGCCGTCTTCTCCCTCGCCTCCTCGAGGAGGATCGCATTCTGGATGGCCATGGCCCCCTGCGTGGCCAGGGTCTGCAGGATCGCCAGATCCGCGGCGCTGAATTGCTCCGGCTCCCCGGCTTCCCCCCGGACCTTGTCGAAGACGGTGAGAGTCCCGGTGCAGCGCCCCGTAAGGGTCAGCGGGACGCAGAGGAGGGAGGGGAGGCCCGCCGACCCCGCCGCGGCTGTCCACCGGGGAACCATGAGCGGGATGCCTTCGCGGGCGACGGTCCCGCTGATCCCGACCCCCAACTGGAGGGGGACCCGCGCGGCGTCCAGAACCCGGACACCCGCCGCGGCCACCGTCGTCAGCGCTCCTCCCTCCGGCGCGAACAGGCGCAGGACAGCCCCCCGGGCCCCGATGAGGGAGGTGGGCAGGCGGGTCACCATCTCCTGGACCTCCTCCCGCTCCAGGCCCGCGCTCAATGCCTTCGCCATCTCGTGAAGGGCGGCCAGGCCGGCAATCCCGTGCGGGGTCTCCCCCGCAGGGAGAGGCGCTGGAGGGAGGAGCGACGGCAGGGGAGGGTCGGCAAGCCAGGGGGAGAGGCCGCGCGCCACCTCGGCGGCGACGGGCTCCCCCTGCGAGCCCGGCCCGTCGGCGGGCCAAGCCAGGAGCAGCCCCCCCTGGCGCCGCCCCTCGTTCTCGATCGGGACCCAGGCGGCCTCCCCGGGCGGTCGCGCGGAGTCGAGCTCACCCCGCTCCCACGCGAGCGCCGCCTCCACCCCCACTCCGGCCGCCAGGATCAGCACCGGCTCCCGCGGCTCGGCCAGGAAGAGGAGACAGGCCTCGAGGCCGAGGGCCTCGGCGACGCGCGCCGCCACGCCCTGCAGGGCCGTCCCCAGCGCCGCGGGGCTGTCTGGCGAGGGACCCAGCAGGTCGGCAGCGGCGGAGCCTTGGGGGAGGGGCATGCGACGGGTTCTCCTCCGAGGGGCGGACCCGAGGCCGCGGGGGGGCAAGGGGACGGCGCGGGGGGCGGGGCAGCTAGTGCCGGGCCAACTGACGTCGCCTCACGTCGTTCTCGGTCGTCGGCGCCGGGCTAGGGCTCGGCCTGCCGCAGGTACGTGGCCGCCTCTTCCGGGGGCGTGGGGTTGATGTAGAACCCGGACCCCCACTCGAAGCCGGCGACGCGGGTCAGCTTGGGCATGATCTCGATGTGCCAGTGGTAGTGCAGCTGGTCGTCCTCCCGCAGGGGGCTGTTGTGGAGGATGAAGTTGTACGGAGGGTTGGCGAGGACCCGGTCCATGCGCCGCAGGGTCTCCCGCAGCACCTTGGCCAGGCTCACGTACTCGTGCTTCTGCGCGTCCTCGAAGAAGGGGTCGTGGCTCTTCGGGAGGAGCCAGGTCTCGAACGGGAAGCGGGCGGCAAAGGGGGCAATGGCGAGGAAGTGGTCGTTCTCGGTGATGAGGCGCGTCTGCTCCTGGCGCTCCTGGCGGATCATGTCGCAGTAGACGCACCGCTCCTTGTACCGGTAGTACTCCCGCGCGCCGTCCACCTCTTCC